>NZ_JACAXC010000007.1:0-99068 GCF_013391535.1 Acinetobacter sp. SwsAc4 | reverse complement strand
CGTAGTGACGGATTGGAGAATCGTATTCTACGTGTGAAGTATTAATTGTAATACCACGTGCTTTTTCTTCAGGAGCTGAGTCGATTTGTGAGTAATCTTTCGCTTCACCGCCGTAAGTTTTTGCACAAATCGTTGCAATCGCAGCAGTTAAAGTTGTTTTACCATGGTCAACGTGACCAATTGTACCCACGTTTACGTGTGGTTTATTACGTTCAAACTTGGCTTTAGCCATGATGATCTTCCTTTATAAACTGCTCATGAGGGTCGCCCATGAGCACTTGGTTTTTTAACTAAATTTTAGTTGGGTAATATAGTAATCGAAAGATTACTCGTCGTCACCTTTTTTACCGCCAGCTTGGAACTTAGCGATGATACCTTCAGCCACGTTACGTGGAGTTTCAGCATATTTAGCAAATTCCATAGAGTATGTCGCACGACCTTGAGACATAGAACGCATTTGAGTCGCGTAACCGAACATCTCAGCCAATGGAACTTCTGCTTTAATTGCTTTAGTTCCACCAGGAAGATCGTCCATACCTTGAACCATACCACGACGACGGTTTAAGTCACCCATGATATCGCCCATGTAGTCTTCTGGAGTTTCTACTTCAACTTTCATGATAGGTTCAAGAAGAATTGGATCTGCTTTCATGAAACCATCACGGAACGCATAAGAACCAGCCATTTTGAACGACAATTCATCAGAGTCGACATCGTGGTAAGAACCGTCAAAAAGAACAGCTTTAACGCCTACAACTGGGTAACCAGCCAAGACACCATTCTTCATACGCTCTTGAATACCTTTATCAACTGCACCGAAGAACTCTTTTGGTACTACACCACCAACAACTTCTTCAGCGAATTCGTATTCTTTACCAGCAGCTTCAACATCAAGTGGCTCTAAACGAACATATACATGACCGAATTTACCTTTACCACCTGTTTGACGTACGAATTTACCTTCTTGCTCAATAGTTTTCTTAATCGTTTCACGATAAGCAACCATTGGTTTACCGATATTCGCTTCAACACCGAACTCACGTTTCATACGGTCAACGATGATGTCAAGGTGAAGCTCACCCATACCAGCAATAATTGTTTGACCAGATTCTTCGTCAGTACGTACACGGAACGATGGATCTTCTTTCGCCAAACGACCTAAAGCAATTGACATTTTTTCTTGGTCAGCTTTAGTCTTTGGTTCAACAGCCAATGAAATTACTGGCTCAGGGAATTCCATACGCTCAAGTGTAATGATGTTTTTCTCATCACATAATGTATCACCAGTTGTAACGTCTTTAAGACCTACACACGCTGCGATATCACCTGCACGGATTTCATCAAGATCTTGACGCTCATTCGCATGCATTTGCACGATACGACCGATACGTTCACGCTTAGACTTAACTGGGTTATATACTGGGTCACCTTGTTTAAGAACACCAGAATAAACACGTACGAAAGTTAAGTTACCAACGAATTTGTCGTTCATGATTTTGAACGCAAGCGCAGAGAACGGAGCTTCGTCAGATGCTTCACGAGATGCTTTAGTTTCAGCTTTATCGTCAAGGATACCTTCGATCGCTTTAACTTCTGTTGGCGATGGTAAGAATTCAATCACAGCATCCAACATACGTTGAACACCTTTGTTTTTGAACGCTGAACCACAAAGCATCACTTGGATTTCAGATGCTAATGTACGAGCACGTAAACCTGCAACGATGTCTTCTTTAGAAAGATCACCCTCTTCAAGGTACTTGTCCATTAACTCTTCAGAAGCTTCAGCAGCCGCTTCAACCATGTTAGTACGCCATTCGTTAGCAGTATCAACTAGGTCAGCAGGAATCTCACCATATTCAAACTTCATACCTTGAGATGGTTCATCCCAGATAATCGCTTTCATTTCGATAAGGTCTACAACACCTGCAAATGTATCTTCTGCACCGATTGGTACAACGATAGGCACAGGGTTACCGCCTAAACGAGTTTTAACTTGCTCTACAGCACGGAAGAAGTTTGCACCAGTACGGTCCATCTTGTTCACGAATGCTAAACGAGGCACTTTATATTTGTTAGCTTGACGCCATACAGTTTCAGACTGAGGTTGAACACCACCAACAGCACAGTAAACCATGCACGCACCGTCAAGAACACGCATAGAACGCTCAACTTCAATTGTGAAGTCAACGTGTCCCGGTGTATCAATTACGTTGATACGGTGTTGTTCGAATTGGTTGCCCATACCAGACCAGAAACAAGTCGTAGCAGCAGAAGTAATGGTAATACCACGCTCTTGCTCTTGTTCCATCCAGTCCATTGTTGCTGCACCGTCGTGTACTTCACCAATTTTGTGAGATACACCTGTGTAGAACAAGATACGTTCAGTTGTAGTTGTTTTACCTGCGTCAATGTGCGCAGAAATACCAATGTTACGGTAACGAGTAATCGGGGTTTGGCGAGCCATGATGTCTTACATTCCTAAATGTTATCTTTAAAACAGGACGCATCAATTAAATTGATGCGCACGAATATCCAAGCAGGCAACTTAAATACCCGCAAAGCTCCCACTTTGATAAAGAGCGATGTTGAATCGAGCTGCTGTACGCATGAATATTCTCCTGATTAGGGACTGTTTTATCCGTTTAGAAACGGTAATGAGAGAAGGCTTTGTTGGCTTCAGCCATACGATGCACGTCTTCACGTTTTTTGATCGCTGCACCTTTACCTTCAGCTGCATCAAGCAACTCACCAGCAAGACGTAAAGCCATCGTTTTTTCAGAACGCTTAGCAGCAGCATCTACTAACCAACGCATAGCTAAGGCAGTACGACGGGATGGGCGTACTTCCATAGGTACTTGATAAGTAGCACCACCAACACGGCGTGCTTTTACTTCAACCATAGGACGAACTTTTTCAAGAGTAGTCTCGAAAAATTCAACTGGGTCAACTTTATTTTTTTCTTGAACACGTTCTAAAGCACCGTAAACGATACCTTCAGCAACAGATTTTTTACCATCTTGCATTACGTGGTTCATGAATTTAGCGATTGTTTGGCTGCTAAATTTTGGATCTGGAAGGATCTCACGAGCAGCGACTACGCGACGTCTTGGCATTTTAATACACCTAATAATATGACACTTCAGGATAATCCAGCAGTTTGTACAAGTGTCATGTACGCTACGCTGGCCTTACTATACGTCGCTTGAATTACAAATCTATGAAGAATTCAAACAAGCGAAACGCTAAAGGGTTGTTTGGGCTGGTTGCCTAGAATTACTTCTTAGGACGTTTAGCACCGTATTTAGAACGTGACTGGTTACGATCTTTCACGCCAGCACAGTCTAAAGAACCACGAACGGTATGGTAACGTACACCTGGTAAGTCTTTAACACGACCACCACGGATTAGCACAACACTGTGCTCTTGTAAGTTATGACCTTCACCACCGATATAGCTTGATACTTCAAAACCAGAAGTTAAGCGAACACGGCAAACCTTACGCATTGCTGAGTTAGGTTTTTTAGGAGTAGTCGTATATACACGTGTACATACACCACGACGTTGTGGACAAGCCTTCAACGCAGGAACTTTTGATTTTTCAATCAAAGTTGTACGACCCTTACGGATCAACTGATTTGTTGTTGCCATTTGGCAATTCTCCCGTGATTAAACAACCTTAAAAAGAAAAACACCTCTTTTTAAGGGCACACAATTGTAAGCCAAGAAGTAAAAATGGTCAACAATGCAAGATAAAGCAACTGCTGACCATTTCTATAATTTTGTTGTTTTATTGATGTCTAAATCACACCAACAAATAATTAACTGTGTTTCGTTGATGTAGGTTCAATATCAATTGTTTTGGGTTCAGTAGATAGTTCAGCTTCATCAGAACTGAGTAATTCATTTGATTGCTCTTTCAAAGCAGGTTGCTGTTCAGTATGTTCGTGCTTGACCACATGCTCTGATGCAAGCTGTTGAATACCCTGCTCAACGTTTTCATTCGTCTGAATTTCTTTAGCAGCATGATCTTTAGATTGCACTGAAACATTGGTAATCACATCATTTTTGCTTTCATCAACACTACTTATTGCATTTGTCTTAGTCTCTGTTGCATTTAACAATCGTGAATTTGGCTTTCTCAATAATGCTTCCGCTTTGTAATAGGCTTCTAAGGGTGAAAGATTTTCATTCGGATATTCATTCAAATAAAAACGCGCTGCCCCGAAAACAGATTGTGCCTTGTGTCCAACATCTTCGAGTAAACGCCAACTATAAAAGCCACCTAAAGCAGCACCAGCAACTGGCGTTAATTTACCAATCACAGATGCTTGAGGGATATGATTTAACCACCCCCATTTAAACTGTCCTTCCTCATCAACTAACCATTTCTTTACAAGCTCAACATCGTTGCTCGACCCAAGCAACTGCTGAAACTGTTGTAAGTCATGGGTTTCTAACATCGACTTCAACGCTTTTAATGCAATCAATAATGTTTGTTTTTCAGCAATAATACCCAAATCAATTTCTTTAAAAATAAAGGCAACCACTTCTTGATCTGCCTCATCGGCCAAATCAAAGCCATGAGAGCGACCCGTTTGATAAATTGTTCTTAGTGCTAGAACAATCGAGGCAGGAATATCAACAGCTGCACCCCAAACTCCTGTAGCACCCGTGATAATGCCTTGCGCAGCTGCTAATAATTTATTTTGTTCAATTAATGCCTGACTTAAACGTTGAGAACGCCCCGTATCTTGAGTGAGTTCGGTAATATCCTTTACGCCTGCTTCTTCCAGAATCTTTTCTGTAAGTGAAGTATTCGAGCTAAATTCATTCAACCACTGAAAGAAATAATCAGAAACTTTTTCGCCCATGTCAGGTGAAATGAAAGAGGCAACATTATTTACTTTTGTGTAATGACGACCCAAAAGTTGATGGGACAATTTAGGTAACTGTTGACGTAACATATGTTGTGGGCTTTCGTATTGCTCAATCTCAAATGGGCTTTTAAAATGCGCCTTCCCTTCGATCACATTCGATGAATCTGTAGATCCAGTTGCTAATGTTTTAGGCGCAGTTTGAAGTTTTTGTATTTCTGAACTGAGCTTTTTAGCCACTCCAAAGGCTTGGGTAAATAAACCTGAAGATTGCTTGTTTTTAGATTTTGTCATCAAGTACCTCTGTTCTATAATCTTTGCATCTCTAGGTAAATACTAGGTTGAATGCAAATTTATCTCAACTTTTATCTGTGTTCTTTCATTACCTTTTGTCTCAACTACATTTATATTTACGAATATTTACACAACTAGAAATAGGCATAAAATTTGCCATAAGAAATAAAAAACCTTTCTGCTATGATGGTGTCATTCACTCATAAGCCATTTAAATCGTTATTTTCTCCTGATTTGTACTTATAGCGATATGCACAAGGCTTCGTATTACCATAAAAGGGATCTGTAAATGAAACGTGTTGTAATCACTGGTATGGGCATTAACTCATGTATCGGTAACTCTTTAGAAGATGTCACTCATTCTTTAAAAAATGGAATCTCAGGAACACGTTTTAATCCAACTTATGCCGAATTAAATTTTAAAAGTCATGTCAGCGCTGCTGCTGAACAGGATTTTGATGGTATTGATCGTAAAATCAAGCGTTTTATGGGTGTATGTGCAATGTATGCCTATAACGCAGCGATTGCAGCGGTAGAACATGCGGGTCTAAAACAAGAGGATCTAGCAAATAACCCTCGTTATGGTATTGCAGGTGGTAGCGGCGGTAACTCAACTGCTTCTGTTGCAGAGATGGTTAAACTATTAGAGGAAAAAGGCGCACGTAAAATTGGTCCTTTCTTTGTTCCTCGTAATATGAGTAATACCATTACTGCCAATGTCGGCGTTGCATTAAAACTACAAGGTATTGCTCACTCAATTACCAGTGCCTGTGCAACTTCTGCTGATGCAATTGGTTATGCTTACAACCTGATTCAATTAGGTAAACAAGATTTAATGCTTGCTGGTGGTGGTGAAGAAGATCACTGGTCTCAAAGCTTACTTTTTGATGCTATGGGTGCATTGTGTTCTAAATATAACGATACACCAGAAACAGCATCTCGTCCTTATTCAGCGGATCGTGATGGTTTTGTCATCGCTGGTGGTGGTGGTTTCGTTATTCTTGAATCACTTGAACATGCACAAGCACGTGGTGCGAACATCTTAGCTGAAGTTGTTGCTTATGCAGCGAACAGCGATGGTGCAGATATGGTTGCTCCATCTGGGGAAGGTGCGACACGTTGTATCCTCATGGCACTTGATGAAGCAAAACAGCACGGTGTAGAACAAATCGATTATGTCAATACTCACGGGACTTCAACACCTGCGGGTGACGTGACTGAGCTTAAAGCAATGGAGCGTGCATTTGGGGAAGGACAAGTTCCACCACTTAGTTCAACTAAATCAATGACGGGTCACAGCTTAGGTGCTGCAGGTGTTCAAGAAGCGATTTATTCTGTATTGATGATGCAAAATGACTTTATTGCTCCAAACATCAACGTGACTGAGCTTGATGAAGGCGCACAAGGTTTCGATATTGTACTTGAAAAACGTGATGCAAAACTGAATACTGTGATGAGTAACAGTTTTGGTTTTGGCGGCGTAAACGCTTGCCTTATTTTCAAGAAGTGG
The DNA here is from genome assembly GCF_013391535.1 of Acinetobacter sp. SwsAc4. Classification (NCBI taxonomy): domain Bacteria; kingdom Pseudomonadati; phylum Pseudomonadota; class Gammaproteobacteria; order Moraxellales; family Moraxellaceae; genus Acinetobacter; species Acinetobacter sp. SwsAc4. The sequence goes on along the minus strand of NZ_JACAXC010000007.1, from coordinate 92,390 downwards.
GATGCATAATCCTGCGTAGGATTATCGATGGATGCACCTTCTGATGCTTTTTTGTGGGTAAAAGCATTACATATTATTGCTGTGGTTTGCTGGTTCGCTGCATTGTTCTACTTACCACGTCTTTATGTTTATCATGCCATGAGCGAAGATACCGTTAGTCATCAACGCTTTGAAGTGATGGAACGCAAGTTGTATCGTGGAATTATGTGGCCATCGATGATTGCCACATTAATTACCGCCCACTTTCTCGTTGACTGGGGGGATGCGACCCGACATTATCATGAAGCCTTATGGTTCTATCTCAAAGTCGGTCTGGTTGGATTATTGGTGATTTACCACTTTGTCTGTGGTTATTACCGCAAAAAGCTAATTGGTAATGCGCACTATAAATCGCACAAGTTCTGGCGTTTTTTTAATGAAATGCCAACCTTGATCTTATTTGCCGTGGTCATCTTAGTGGTCGTAAAACCTCAGTTCTAACTGAGGTTTTTTTATTCTAAAATATTTTGATCACCCTCACTTTTCCTATCTATAGTTCAAATGATCAAATCATTTCAAACATATATACAAAGATTAAAGGCAGGCTTCATTGCAAACCTAATCCTTTATCTTAAAATGAATGAGTTTCAATATCGTGGATTGACGTCGGGCGAAATCGCCATGGCACGCCCCGTATTTGGCGACTTGATTAACTATGCAGAAGTTAAGATTTTCAATATCCCCTATCTCCCTTGGCAGCCTGTTAATATTTTTATGGCACCAAACGGCAATCTATTTGTACATAAACAACATTTTTATCAGGATTATTCAAATTGCTCATTAGACCTTCAGGCAATTTTTATTCATGAACTCGCCCACATCTTGCAATTTCAACAAAAAACCAATGTCATCTTAAAAGGAATGTTGTTACAGACAGGCTACTATCTTAGTTTTAAAAAGTATAATCCCTATCATTATCAATTTATTCAAACCAAGACTTTCACCAGTTACAACATTGAACAACAAGGTGATATTGCACGAGATATTTTTTTAAAGAAGATTCCAAATATTATTTTGAATCAATAAAAAGCCCTGTCGTTTATTTACAGGGCTTTTCAGCTTGAAACATCATTAGCAATTCTATGCTGCTGTGTTTTTAGTGCTCTCTGAGCTAAGTTCATGACTATCATCCATTTCAGTCGTAAAATCTACACGCATCGCATCTTTAACAATTGTACCGACACGTCCCACACCAATTGCCAATCCAAAAGCAATTACTGGATATAAGATTGTTGGAATCACCATAACTTATTACCTCTCATCAAAAGTTTAATTAATCAAACTTACTCTGACTCTTGTACTTGCTCTTGGAACATTAAAGTACCAATACGACCAACTACAACAGCTAAACCAAACGCAATTACTGGAAAAAATACAACTGACATTTCTATTTCCTCTTTTTATATGCGAAATGCATATTTTTACTGTTACATCTAGTGTACAGATGTTCACATTAATTAGGATAATAGCAGTGGACATTTGTACACTCAAGTGTAGCAAAAGGATTCCCGACGAACGGTCAAAAAAGATTCAATTCAATAAAATTATGTTTTTGATAGATTTAAATTTTACGAAAACTCTAATTTTTTGTATTTTTTTATCCCATTACCGAAATAAGCTAAAAGAGTGTTTCTATTCATGTCATTGAACTGTCATTTCGGTATGCGAAAGTGACACGAAAAAAAAGAATAAATGACAATGCTAAGTTTATTCATAGTCATGCACCATCACTACGCAACCATTTAAAAATGTTGCTCTTTAAGACAGAAAAACTTGTTATTTTTACGCAGAAAAATGTGCAATTAGTATATATTAGACACCTTGTCATTTTTCTTTAAGATATAGAATACTTGGCGCTATGATATACAACGTTCTTTAAAATTATACTTACACAAATCAAGAACTTGTATATCAGCACTTGTTAAGACTTAGGATTAGGTTTGAATGAAAAATTTTAAAATTGCCCTTGCTCAATTTTCTCCGCATATTGGCAATATTGACGCAAATACTCAAAAGATGGTTGAGCAAGCAAATTTAGCGAAACAACAACAGGCTGATCTGATCATCTTCCCTGAACTTTCTACGCTAGGTTACCCAGCTGAAGACTTATTACTTCGCCCAAATTTACAAAAACGCACTCAAAAAGCGTTCGCTCAATTAAGTGAAGTAAAAGATATCGTCATGGTATTCGGTTTCGTACATCAAACTGAAGATGGTCACCGTTACAACTCAGCCGCAGTGATTAAAGATGGGCAAGTTTTAGGAATATACAACAAACAGAACTTACCAAATTATGGCGTCTTTGACGAAAAACGTTATTTCCAAGATGGCCATCAACATCTCGTTTTTGAGTATTTAGGTCATAAGTTTGGTGTACTGATTTGTGAAGATGTTTGGTCACTGCATACCGTCAAACAACTTAGCCAACTGAATGTTGAAACTGTGCTTGTCTTAAATGCTTCTCCGTATGAAGTCGGTAAACCGCAGCATCGCATCCAAACATTAAATGAACTCGCAAAACAACTGAATCTGAATATTGTTTATGTCAATCAAGTGGGTGGACAAGACGATCTTATTTTTGATGGTTCAAGTTTTGTTAGTAATAAAAATGGCGAACTTGCATTACAAGCACCAAGTTTTCAAGAATCTGTTTATGTGACTGAATATGATGCAGAGCAAAAACGATTTAAAACTGCTAATGCCATCGCAACTTTAGATACTTTTGCTGAAATCTATCAAGCATTGGTTATGGCAACACGTGACTACGTACAACGCTCAGGATTCCCAGGTGTGATCTTGGGCTTATCGGGTGGAATCGATTCAGCCTTGACACTTGCTATTGCTGTTGATGCGATTGGTGCTGATAAAGTACAAGCCGTGATGATGCCTTATACTTATACCTCTCAAATGAGTGTAGAAGATGCAACAGAACAAGCACGTCGTATGGGTGTAACTTTCGGTATTGCAGAGATTCACCCAATCGTAAATAGCTTCATGCAGACCTTATTCCCGTTCTTTGGCAACACACCAGCGGATGCAACGGAAGAAAACTTACAAGCGCGTACCCGTGGTACGCTGCTCATGGGTTTATCAAATAAGTTTGGCAACCTTGTACTTTCAACAGGTAACAAGTCTGAAATTTCAGTCGGTTATTGCACACTGTATGGTGATATGGTCGGTGGCTTTTCTGTATTAAAAGATGTCTATAAAACCATCGTCTTCGAATTAGCAAAATACCGTAATACATTAAGTGAAACACCTGTGATCCCTGAGCGTGTCATTACTCGCCCACCTTCAGCAGAGCTGCGTCCTGATCAAACAGACCAAGACTCTTTACCTGCTTATGATGTACTTGATGCAATTCTGTACGCTTATATCGAAGAAGATCTTAGCCAAGCAGACATTATTGCAAAAGGCTACGAAGCTGAAGTGGTTGAAAAAGTAATACGCTTAGTTGATCGTAATGAATATAAGCGTCGTCAGGGTGCAATTGGCCCACGGATTAGTTCACGTGCTTTCAGTCGCGAACGACGCTACCCTATCGTCAATGGATGGACCGCGAATGACTGAAAAAATTGTTTCTGAAAAGTCACAATTACTTGCTCAAGCACTTATGCTTGAGCAAGTGGCATTTTATAAAAATCAACTTACTACACAGCTTTCTGCTGAGTTCTTTCAGCAGTTTATTCAGTTGTTTCTACAACATGCACCAAATATCAAACTGAAAGAAGTAATAGAGCTTGAACAAATCCAAGCCGTTGTTAAGCGTTATGCCTTTGAAATGCAGCTTGGTGCTGGACTATTAGAGTTTATTGGTGAAATTGCTCAACGCTTGCATGTTTTTTCTTTACAGTCTTCAGCACATTTAGAAGATGTTTTTTCAGATCGCCAATTTGAAATGTGGTTATCTAAATTTCTCGAATTAGAAAATATTCGACATTATTTAAACCACTTCTTGAAAGAAAGCCCTTCAACTCAGCAATTATGCCAATATATTGCAACCACAACTTTACAAAATAAATTACCAAAATTATTTTCACAATCTGACGAAGAACAAATTTCTGAAAGCAAATATCAGTGGCAGCAGAAACTAAAGACTTTTTCACATCGTCAACAACAACGCATTGAACAGAAAATCGAAGAAAGTATTGCTCGCTTTATCCAAGAACAACTTGCCGATTTAAGCTTACTTTCAAACGATGACTTAGAAAGTTTGGCGCGTAATATTTGGGAAGATAACAAAGCTAAACCTTTGTCTGAATACACCAAACAAGTCACACCTCTGGATGTTGAAGAATTCTTTGTCATGATTTATGAATACTGGAAAGAGCTACGCCAATCCTCCTATATTCAGGATCTCATCCTATACGGCGTAAAAGTTTTTTACGATTTTTATGAAGACGAAAACTTAGAGGATGTATTTGCTGCGATCGGAATTGAAGAGTCAGATCTTCAAAATGAAGCTGTACGTTTTTATCCTAAAGTCGTTGTAGCCTTAGATGAACATGGTGTATTAGAACCTATCATTACCATGATCATAAAACCTTTTTATGAAAGTCATCAAACTCTAGCGACAATTGAAAAGCATTTATAATTATTATTTTTCTGCTGAGATATATTGAGACCAAATCAATATATCTCTTTAATTTTCTAATTCAATCACATTGAAGCTAATCAACTGAAGCCATCAGAAAACCTGATTGCTATTCTTTTTTTATCTTGAATCTATAAATAATATTCAATTGATATCAGATCAGTTGAGTAGCCAATAAAAGCACATAAAAAAAACCACGCAGGAGCGTGGTCTATAAAATGGTGGCTATGACGAGACTTGAACTTGTGACCCCCGCATTATGAGTGCGGTGCTCTAACCAACTGAGCTACATAGCCATAAACTGTGTGCGCATTATCTAGTGTTCTATACAACAGGTCAAGTGTATGACATTGAAAACATGAAATATATGAACAGTTTTTGTGCTTTTAATTTTTATTTGATTACTTTTCAATAAATCTTCTCTCAAACAGAAAAAAATAATTCAAAAAGCTCAAATAAAAAAAGACCACGCAGGAGCGTGGTCTATAAAATGGTGGCTATGACGAGACTTGAACTTGTGACCCCCGCATTATGAGTGCGGTGCTCTAACCAACTGAGCTACATAGCCGAAAACTGTGGGCGCATTATCTTAACTTTCAATACACACGTCAAGCACAATTTCAAAAAATTTGAGAAGTGGGCCTATAAGCCGGGTTCTGTCGAGGACGATCATTCCTCTAGGCGTACAATCACTCATACGCTCAAGCGACCTACCCGAATCCAGCACGGGCCGTGCCTCAGGATTCCTATTTGGTCTTGCTTCTGGTGGGGTTTACCTTGCCGTGAACTGTTACCAGACACGCGGTGCGCTCTTACCGCACCCTTTCACCCTTACCTCACGAATGAGGCGGTCTACTCTCTGCTGCACTTGCCGTCGGCTTTTGCCGCCCAGGCGTTACCTGGCACCTTGCCCTATGAAGCCCGGACTTTCCTCCCCTGTTTCAGTCACGGAGACCTCCACAGCAGCGACCGTCCAGCCCACTTCGTGGCGCATCTTATCAAAGATCGAAGTTAATTGCTCGCATTTTTTTGTGCAGTTAATTTTTTATATTTTGCCATCAACTCATCTTGTGACTCGACATGCTGAGGATCAAGCGGAATACAATCAACTGGACAAAATAACTGACACTGTGGCTGATCATGATGCCCAATGCACTCTGTACAAAGTGCAGGGTTAATTTCATAAATCAATTCCCCCATATAAATGGCTTCATTGGGGCATACTGGTTCACAAACATCACAGTTAATGCATTCATCAGTAATATAAAGAGACATCTACCAACCTTGCTGATGTTTACGTTCAAATGCCTCAACAACAACAGCGGGCACAAACTTATTCACATCACCTTTCAATCGAGCAATTTCTCTTACTAATGTTGATGAAATAAATGAATATTGCTCTGATGGGGTTAAAAATACTGATTCGAAATGAGGATCAAGTTGGCGGTTCATATTTGCCAACTGAAATTCATATTCAAAATCTGAAATTGCTCTTAAACCACGCAGTACCGCTGTTGCACGTTGTTCTCGAAAGAAATTGACCAACAAACCATCAAAACCAACAAACTCTACATTAGACAAATGGCTTAATGAAGCTTTTGCTAATTCTACACGCTCTTCTAAACTAAACACTGGATTTTTATGATGACCAATTGCAATTGCAACCACCACTTCATCAAACATTTTTGATGCTCTTGCAACCAAATCAACGTGCCCGTTGGTAATTGGATCGAAAGTCCCCGGATAAATCACACGTGTTTTAGACATGCGTTGTACTCTAGTTAATGAGATAAGGTACATATTTTAACAAATTTAGCTCTAAACGCGAAATTGCTAAACGATGGAAAAAGATTGCGTTTTACGGCACAATATATGTAATTGTGGAAGTTTGAATTATGGCGCAAGCAACAGTAGTAAAAAAACATAATGGTGGCACGATTGCTCAAAATAAAAGAGCACGTCACGATTACTTTATCGAAGAAAAATTTGAAGCAGGCATGTCCCTCCAAGGTTGGGAGGTTAAGTCTTTACGTGCAGGTCGTATGACGCTGTCCGAAAGTTATGTCATTTTTAAAAATGGTGAAGCCTTCTTATTCGGTTCACAAATCCAGCCGTTATTATCGGCATCAACGCATGTGGTTCCTGAATCGACACGAACACGTAAGTTATTACTTTCTCGTCGCGAATTAGAAAAACTTTTGGGTGCCGTCAACCAAAAAGGCTATTCATGTGTACCTTTAGCATGCTATTGGAAAGGTCATTTGGTTAAACTAGAAATCGCACTTGTTAAAGGGAAGCAATTACACGACAAACGTGCAACTGAAAAAGATCGTGATTGGCAAAGAGATAAAGCGAGAATGTTGCATAAGTGATTTTCTAAAAAAAGAGCTTTGTATCAAACAAAGCCCTTTTTAAATAATAACTTATACAACTTCTTCTATTCCAATACGTCCAAATTTTGCAATTGCAGCTTGGACAATTTGATCAAAATATGGATGGGCTTGTTTAACTTTCTCCAATGCTTCTGTAATCGGTGTCAAAGCATCTTCTAAAGTATCGTTTTCATAATTTTTAATAACAGCTTGTTTATCTAAACTTGCAATCGGCAAATACCAATTTCCCTCTGGATTAAATTTAAAGCCAAGCTGTTCAAGTTGTGGATAATCCTGATTTATTTTAGCAACAAATTCTTTCCACTCTTTTGCAGACATTTTATTAATGTTATGTTTCCAAATTTCAAAATTAAAGACCATTCGATCAACATCATTTTCAAGAAAATCGGTTAAATAATAGTTATTCTCTTCGTCATTCGCGCTTTCATTCGATAATCGATAAAGTGCATATACATTTTTCCACTCCTGTGCACTTTGAGGATTCCTCGCTTCCCCTACTTTCCATTTAGGTGAAAAAAACCAAGTATCTGCTTCTTCGCAAAAATTATAACCAGCAATCATTTTTTCATCAAAACTCTCAACTGATTGTTTAATTACTGCATCCACAGCATTAAAAAACTTTTCACTTAACTCCCCCTCAAGTAAGTTTCTCATTTGTTCAATTAATTGAATATTCTCAATAATTAATTTTGCTGCATTAATATTGCTCATTGTTTTCTCCTAAATAAAGCAATTAAATTTATTTAAAATATTTTAATATGATCAGCAAATTGTTTTACTAACCACGCACTACGATTATTTATTTCACTCTTTTTTGTATATGTAGACAGAATTTTAGAAATTTCCATCCAAGACATGCCCTGTAGATTCTTATAAGCCTTATACTTTTCAGGTAATTTTCCATCTCTTGTTAAATAGACAATCAACCAATCCCGATTTTTGGCTTTAGCTTGGGCAATATCAATATAACGTTGTAATTGATCTTGACCCTCAGTTGCATTAATTTTGATTTCAATAAAAAGTAAAAACTCATCTGCATCAATTTCAATATCGACCCGACTTTCCTGATTGCCTAAAGGACAACATTCCTCTGTAGTAAAATAACGTTTAGGCTGATATTTTTCCAACAAAGGCAGTTCTTTTAACAGGTGCAATAAAATCGCATTGCCTTGTCCATGATCACCCCGACAATCTAAAAACCATTTCAATACCTTACTATGACGTACTTCATCATTTTTTAGACCTGCGGTTTGCCAAACATTCACTGCCAATCCTTGCTGTTGTGCTGCAAGAATTGGAGCTTGTACTTCATCTGACTGATATTGGGCAAAAAAACGAGCGAGTTGCCTATCATTGATAAATACCTTACGCCAGTCTTTAAAAAACTGTCCAAGATTTTCCTCAAAAGAAAGTTGTTCTTGAACAACATCCTGTTGCTGCTGTTCTATCCTTTTCCAATCATTAAAGAAGTTTGCTAATTGATTAGAAAATTCTGGTATAGCCAACTCCATATTTTTACCTCCCCATCACTTTTATTCAGGTATTTCGATTTCAGTCACTAAAAGTCTACCATTTTCAGTTGATTAATTTATACATTCACTGATTTAACCTGCGATAGCATACAAAACAAAGATTTCTTCTAGAAAAATATCACCACAATCTTTAACTTCGTACAGAATATCACCCCAATGTCTATCAACTAATTTTTCCCCAACAATGCTCATTACTTCATTCATCTTTTCAAACTTTAAAGACTTTAAATTCATATGAATAATAAATGAAGTATTATATTGAAAATGATCAAATTCCATTTCATCCAAAATTTTCGCACTAAAAGTAATATAATCAATTTTTAAATACTGACCTTGTTTAAAAGATAATATTTTCTTTACATCCTGTATATCTATACTATAATCTCGATCAAATATAAATGAGATCAGACTAATCAATATTTCTTCAATCGAAATCTGATGTGATTCATTTTCCGTATATCTATAAACAATAGCATTATATAAATGAGCATTTAAGGGCATCATAATTTTTTCTGGCACAACAATGATCAAAAAGTTAAAATGATCTGCATTAATTTCTGCTAAAATATCCCGATTTTCTGTCACAATAATTGTGACTGTATCTTTAGACTGAGTTGGTAATACATCAATCGATGAAGAGGTAATACGCAAATTTCTATAATACAATCTGGTATGATCTAAACAGATCATTTTGTCAGCATCAGCATAGATAGAGATATCTTCACTCATGATCTAGCTCAACTGAATCCTGATTTATATCCCCGATTTCAGCATCCGATTCATCATCAAAAAATGAATCAAGATCACTTTCTTCTTTTTCATCATCTCGATATTCTGCTAAATCATCATAGTCCACGTCATAATAATTGCGTGCAGCCAAGACATGTACTTTAACTTTTTCAAATAACTCTTGTGGTTCAATCACTTGTATGGAATGTGATTTTTCAACTAACCAATTTAAAACACTGGTTGTAATAATAATTTTTGCCTCAAGGATAAAATAATCTTCATCCTGATCAATAATATCCTGATATTCATCAATTGGATAAGATTCCAATTCATCTCTCAGATAATTTTCACAACGCAGCTTGATTGAAAGTTCTTCCCTCTCAAAATGAGCATTTTCATATTCTTTTTCTTCAACCAAATCATCTAAATCAAATGAATCAACATCCACACTAATACGCTGTTTAGAAAATTTGATATTATCAAAACGCTGCATATTAAATGTACGCAACTCACTATATTGATCAACAATCTTACTTGCCATAAGATATTGCTTATTTCCATATTGGATAATACCATGTGGTTTAAGCGTATATTCTGTTTGCTCAAATGAACCTTCTTTTCGATATAAACATTTGACCCATTGTTCATTATTTAATAAGGCAGTATAAATATTTTTAACTTTTTCCATATGAAAATCATCAACATTCGTATTATGGTAACCTGTGGGTACAAAACGAATCCTTTCTTGCCAATCTTGTAATTGAGTATTTTTTTCTAATTGTTTGGTAGCAGATTCAAAATAACCTTTAACATTATTATAAATCGTTTCAGGTAAGTATTGATGTAAGTAACTATTTGCCATAACAAGCACTAGAGCCAATTCAGCATCCATTTCTTCGATTGCAGCATCTTCACTTAGATAATATTCACTCGGTTGATTGCCCTTTTTAGGAATACAATATACTGTCCCTGTCACTAAAATACTTTTAAGCTTATCCAAGTCCCGTTTAATGGCTTTACGCATGGATTGATCATCAATTTCATCGTTATACCAAGACCGTACTTTTAGCTGTAATTGATCCATTGGACAAGGTTGTTTAGGTAGACGTGGTAACTGATAATATAAATTCAATACTCTATTCAATTTATTGATTTCAATGTTTTGATGATACTGACGACGATTTAAATTTCTTGGAAAACCTTTTGGTTTTGTCATTTTCATGGCTTATTCCGACTTTAACTCCTGCTGTTAAAGTCATCATAGCAGCCTTGCCAGACATATAATGTCCGATAGAAAAATTTTTATTATTTATTTTAAGATATTGATTTTAATTATTTTTAATCTTTAGTTCAGCCAAATATTTGCCAAACTTGCGTGCAGTTTCTAAATCCCCTTCGGGCGGTGTAATTTCAACGCTAGCGTTATCGGACTGCGTCATTAAACCCAGAAAACTCGACATTCGGTTGATATCCAATGGACTTCTTCCTGTTGGCATAAATGGCAAACCAGCCCATAACATGCCATGTTGCATCGCAAATAAATTAATTTGCTGTAATACCGCCAATTTGTCTCCGCTGAGACCACCACCGTTAGTAAAACCAGCAGCCAATTTCCCCTGCCATGTACGTGCCAACCAACGTTTAGAGGAGTCCTCCATAAACTGTTTCAATGCTGATGTAAGACTCCCCATATAGGTTGGACAACCCATCACGATCACATCGGCCTGATCCAATAAATCCCATTGCGGTGCAGCCACAGAAAGTAGATGCACTTCGGCTCCCGCTTGTTCAGCGCCTTGTGCGATATATTGCGCAACCTTAGCTGTGTGCCCATAAGGACTATGGTAAATCACACAAACTTTGATTTGGGGAGTAATTTGCTCAATAACAGACATGGAGAATTTAAAAACCAATGAATTGAATCAAGTTTAACATTTTTAACGAATACAAGGCGAATCAATAGTGCAAAGGATAGATTTATTGCATAAATACAAATGTTGCCATTCGTCCAGTTTTTGCATCACGACGATAGGAGAAATAATCCTCTGCTTGCTGATAAGAACACTGATCACCACCCAATACTGTTTCCACACCTAAACGGTTTAAGATAAAGCGTGCAATCGCATAGAGATCCGCCTGATATTTACCTTCAGCCTGACCTGCCATAAAAGCACTTTCCAGTTCAGGATATTTTTCGCAGAAAGCCTTTCTTACTTCCACCCCGACCTCAAAACAAGGCTGGCTAATGGCAGCACCCAGCCACGCCCAAGTTGGCTGAGATTTCATTTTCGTCACGGTATTTTCGACAATTCCATTAGCCAAACCACGCCAACCTGCGTGTAGATTGGCGACTTCTGTACCTTCGTTATTACCCAAAACAATAGGCAAACAATCAGCAGTCATCATCATTAAAGCATGACCTGTGCGCTGTGTGACTAAGCCATCACCTTCAAGCGCAATAAATGGAATTTGCTCGTTAATTGTATGACAAATGCTGCTATGCGTTTGTGTCATCCACGTGATTTTATCTACACCAAATGCAGACAACTCATTCAACAAGAGCATTCGATGTTGCTGAACACGTTGTGCATCATCATTCACGTGCAAAGCCAGATTAAATCCTGATAGATTTTCATTTTGAGTTGCAATCGTTTGAGGATGCTGAATACCTGTTTGCCCAACATATACCCCTTTGGGCAAACCTTGTACAAATTCCATAAAATCCGTCCTCTTACCAGAATATATGCCTTAGCTTTTGAACGGGAGAAGCTGAACACATCTCCCCTTATTTAAAGAGAATTTTTTTAATACGCTTCATTCTCTTGGCGAAGTACTTCAACCAATTGAGTGAAATCCTCTGGCCATGGGGCTTCAAACATCATTTCTTCGCCAGTACGTGGATGCACTAAACCTAATTTTGCTGCATGTAACGCTTGACGTTTAAAACTGCGTAGCATGTCAATTAAGACTTCTGATGCGCCAGCAGGGAAACGTACACGATTGACATAAACAGGATCACCTACCAAACCATGTCCAAGATAACTAAAATGCACACGAATTTGATGGGTACGTCCTGTTTCAAGTTGCGCCTGAATACGCGTGAAGTCGCGGAAACGCTCTTTCACATTGTAATGTGTTACTGCATCACGCCCACCCGGTAAGATCGCCATTTTGACACGATCGACTGGGTGACGTTTAATTGGCTCATCAATCGTGCCACCCGCAATAATATTTCCATATGCAACTAAATCATAAACACGATAAACGGTTTTTTTCGCAAGTTGTTTACTGAGAGAAAACTGGGCTTCCAATGTTTTTGCAACAACCAATAGACCGCTGGTATCTTTATCAATACGATGTACTAAACCTGCACGTGAAAGCTCAGCTAGTTTCGGTGCATGATAAAGCAAGGCATTAACCAAAGTACCTGTAGGATTGCCAGCACCAGGATGAACCACCATCCCAACCTCTTTATTAATCACAATAATATCGTCGTCTTCATAGACAATATTGAGGGGAATATTTTCAGGTTGACTCGAGGTTTGGGCTTCTAACTCAACATTCAGCGTAAGCAATTCATTGCCTTCGCAACGATATTTAGGTTTTACAATGTTACCATTTACCAACAGATGCCCATCTTTCATCCATTGCTTGAGCTTTTCACGAGAGAACTCGCTCCAAACCAATGCAGCAACCTGATCAATACGCTGACCTAGATACTCTTCATCGAGTTGAATTTGCAACGATAAACGTGTTGCAGTTGTATCAGAATTATGATTATCTGCATCGACAGAATCTTCAAGTAAGAAATCTGTCTCAGAAAGGTTTGAATTGGAAGATTGTGTTGAAGTCATTTTGATGATCGATACAAAAATGGTTTAATAGCACCATTGTAGCTTATTGTCCCAAAAGCAGAGGAATTTTTATGTCGCTACCCCATTATAAAATTACCATATTGGCTTTATCTTTAGGCGTAGCGTCTGTATTTGTTGGTTGTAGCAGTAATCCAAGCAAAAAAGAAGTGGTTGATAAAGGCCCACAGTCAAGTGAACAAGTCTATTTTGAAAAAGCACAAAAATCACTTGAACGTAATCAATATACTGATGCAGTTAAATCACTTGAAGCGATAGATACGTATTATCCAACTGGACAATACACTCAACAAGCACAACTTGAACTCCTCTACGCCAAATTTAAACAAAAAGATTATGAAGGTACGATTGCACTGGCAGATCGTTTCATTCGTTTAAATCCACAACATCCAAATGTTGATTATGCCTACTATGTTCGGGGTGTAGCCAATATGGAAATGAATTACGACAGTTTGATTCGTTATACCTCATTACAACAATCACATCGTGATATGAGCTACGTTAAAGTCGCTTATCAAAACTTTGTAGATTTGATTCGTCGTTTCCCAAGTAGCCAATACTCAGTAGATGCTGCACAACGTATGAAATTTATCGGTCAAGAATTGGCTGAAAGTGAAATGAATGCGGCACGTTTCAATGTTCAACGTAAAGCATGGTTGGCTGCTGCTGAACGCGCACAATGGGTCATTGAACACTACCCTCAAACACCACAAACACCTGAAGCACTTGCAATATTAGCTTATAGCTACCAAAAATTAGGCGATCAAGCCACGTCTAAGCAATATATTGATCTCTTAAAACTAAACTATCCAAATTTAGTTAAGGCAAATGGTGAAGTAAATCTTCGTGCTGCTCGTAAAGAAGGTAGTTGGGTCAATCGTGCCACATTAGGCTTGCTTGGTCGTGAATCTAAAACGGTACAAGTAAAAGAACAAACCAATGGTGAAACTGAGCAACGCAGCTTAACAAATCGTTTGAGCCTTGGTTTATTAGATAAACCGACAACCGAAGAAATCGATTCTGCTCCTATTGAAGAACCAACTGATAAACCAAGTTGGATGAACCGTTTAAGCTTCGGGCTATTAGATAAGCCTGAGACCAAAGAAACTTCGGGGGCTGATGCTGCAAATTAATTTGCACTCATCAAAACCATAAAACAGGCAAGTCTACCCTTGCCTGTTTTTCATTTTATGCAACAATAAATTCTGACACACTGACTTCAATGAAGATGTTATCTCTCAGTCCAAAATGGTTAAATGTACATGGCAATTCCACAACATACGATTGATCAAATCTTAGATCGAACTGATATCGTCGATTTAATCGGTCAACGTGTGAAGTTAAAAAAGACTGGGCGTACTTACTCGGGCTGTTGTCCATTCCATCAGGAAAAATCTCCATCATTCCATGTATATAGAGATAAGCAGTATTATCATTGCTTTGGGTGTCAAGCGAATGGAAATGCGATTCGCTTCCTCATGGACATTGATAGTCGGAACTTTGTCGATGTGATGAAAGACTTGTCTAATCAGACAGGCATCGAATTACCGAAAGATAATCACGACAATAAAAAACTTTCTTATAAACGTAGTCCTCAACAAATTGCAGCGGCTCAACCAACAAATACGTCAGTCGCTGAAAATCCAGCACCTATTTCTGTAGCAGATGAATTTATCGATGGGCATTTTGTCGATATAGATCGCGTTATGGATGATCCTTTTGCTCAATTTGATCCATCCTTTTATATGGATGAACAAGTTCAAGAAGGTAATCTCTATGACTTATTGGAAAACGTTGCTCAGTTTTATGAACGCCAACTCCCAATGAGTCAAAAAGCACAAAATTATTTCAAACAGCGTGGCTTATCGGCACAAACGATTCAATTTTGGCGTTTGGGTTATGCACCAGAGGATTGGCAACATTTAGAAAAAACCTTCCCACAAGATATTGAAGGTTTGAAACAGTTGGGTTTGATTCGTTCTAGTGATAGCGGTCGAGATTTTGATTTATTACGTGAGCGGGTAATTTTTCCGATCCGCGATCATAAAGGCCGCGTGGTTGGTTTTGGTGGTCGTGCGCTCAATGATGAAATTAAACCTAAATATATTAACTCACCAGATTCAGAGGTCTTCCACAAGAATCAATTGCTTTATGGTTTGTATGAAGGTCGTAAACTCAAAGCCAACGATTGGTTAATGGTCGAAGGCTATATGGACGTGATTGCATTGCAGCAATATGGTATCAATGGTGCTGTCGCAACACTGGGAACAGCCAGTAATGCGGATCATTTAACTACCCTATTTAAACAAAATTCTCGTATTACCATTGCCTTTGATGGGGATGCTGCTGGACAAAAAGCAGCACGACGCACCTTAGAAATTGCGCTCCCCTTACTCAATGATGGTCGTGAATTAAAATTCTTTGTGCTTCCGAATGAACATGATCCAGACTCATTAATTCGTCGTGAAGGCTTAGAAAACTTCCAAAAATTATTACAACAGGCGCCACTTTTATCTGACTTTGTGTTTGCTCATTTAACAGGACAGCATGACGTTAGCACGCCTGAAGGTAAAAGTTTAGTCATGGGAGAACTACGTGAATTAACAGAGTTATTACCTAAGCATGGCTCATTCCGTTATCTGCTGAGTCAATCTTTCCGTGAGAAACTCGGTCTAGGCAAACGTTTTACCCCTCAAATCAGCCACGATGCCTCTTTATCTTTTAATATTCAAACCAAAGATGAAGATTTTGCAATCGCAATTTTAATGCATCACCCATTTCTCTATATTCATTTTGAAGAATTACTGGCAGTGATTGACCAAACTGAGCTGCTGGCTAAAGTTTTAGCAGTGCTCAACATTATCTTTGATGATTTACCGGATGATCAGGAATTAGCAACCTATTACGTACTCGGTGCATGTAGTCGTTATAGTCATGAGATTGCCGATGTTATGCAGAGAACTAATATTGAGTCATTAACTCAAGCACCTGAGATTGCTGATAAATTAGCTAAGGACTTTTCATTAAATCTACAAGAAAAATATTTAAAATTAAAACTGAGATCACCTATCTCACTCATCGAATCACGCAATTTACGTCAACAATTAAATGAGTTAACAAAACAGATTAGCTTGAAGTTATTGTCCTAAGCTAAGTTACTGTCTCGGTTTACGCTCATGCTCAAACACATCCTTTAGATGTTGCTGTAACCATTCAAAATAATCTGGATTTTCAGCTTTAGCAGCTTCTCTTAATAAAATAGAAGTTGGATGCATAAGTTTCTGTGATAGGCGATGAGCAAACTCCTGCATCACCTGTTCTGCGGCATGACCATGTTGCAATAACTCTAATGCATGTGCCAACTCTTTTTGGCTGACTTCTTCACTGTGCTGACGATAAGCTTGAATGGTACTACTCGCCTCTTTCACTTTTTGTTGGGTCATCAATTGAGTAGCCAATTGATTCACCATGATTTCAGCCTCAACAGCCGCCTGACGACGTTGCGCTAAATTTTCATCAATCACACTTTGTAAATCATCCACACCATATAAATATACGTTATCTAATGATTCAACTTTCGGATCAATATCACGTGGAACAGCCAAATCGACCATCAACATTTGCTGATAGCGACGCTTTTTAAGTGCGGCTTTAACATCTGAATATTGAATAACTTGATGTAAACTTCCTGTACAGCTCGAGACAACATCTGCTCTATATAAATTCTGGGCAAGTTCAGCAAAAGGAATAATTTCAACCTCAACTTGGTGAGCAATTTCTTGTGCCAGTAAATCAGCACGCTCACGGCTACGGTTACAAATTAGAATTTTTGCCACCCCCATTTCCGCTAAATGCTTAGCAACCAAACTATTCATTTCACCTGCGGCAACTACCATAACCGTTAACTTTTCAGGGCGACTAAAGACTTGCAATGCTAACTGAGCAACTGCATAACCCATTGAAACAGCATGGCTACCTACAGAGGTTTCTGAACGAACACGTTTCGCTGCATAAAAAGCATATTCAAAAACACTATTTAGTTCAGGCGACACAGTTTGTGCGTCTTTAGATAAAGCCAAAGCACTTTTGACTTGCCCTAAAATTTGTGGCTCACCCAACATCAAAGAGTCTAAACCACTTGCAACACGCATCAAATGTGTAACAGCTTGGGCATTTTCGTAACGATAAACATGATGAATTAACTGTTTTACATCAATATTATTCACTTGGGCTAACCAAGTCAGAACACTATCAGCATCTTCTGTCATGGCATAAACTTCAGTGCGATTACAAGTTGATACAACAACTAAATCATTCAAAGCTGAATGTTTATTTTGTTCAAGCAATAGCGCAGCTAATCGCTCTGCATTGAAAGCGATTTGTTCACGAAGTTCAACAGAAGCTGTTTGATGGTTGACACCCAATGCAAAGAAAGACATATCAGATCATCATTTCGCTAAATTTATGTTATTGTGCAACATCGGTGTCATAAAAAGCATTACTTTGGATCAATAAAAATTGCGTCAGCTATATCGCCGTACCCTTTTTAGCGGCAAGACGATTCGACGGTATTCTACCACAATCTTGTTGTTAGGTAGCATGAGCTCGTATGTCTCTGCACAAGCAATACACGACATGTATGCAGATAAAAGCTTTGACAACGCATTACAACAAAGTATGGTTGCTGAATTCTCTCTTGCTTATGATGATATTGCAACTGCATTACACAATTATACAGTGCTGGCAATTCGAAGTAATTCAACCACAATCAAACAGCGTGCTTTAGATGTCGCCTTAGAATATAACGATTTTCAATCTGCATTAGATATTGCAACACATTGGGTAGAACAAGAACCCAAAGATGTTCCTGCTTTATTTTACTTATCACATATTGCCCTGAAAACTCATGAATATGAATTGGCAGCTAAAACATTAGATAAGATCTTAAATATTGACCCAACTGCTGATCTCGAACAAATTTTGGCAGGGATTGCACCCGAACAAGCACAAGATCGTGAAATTTTATTAAATGCCTTACGTACCAGTAAAGAACGTGAAAACCCATCTATCTTGGCTTTAATCGCTGGATTAGAAGCGCAAGATGGCTTATATGAGCAAGCATTAAATAATATCAATAAAGCCTTACGTAAACGTTCAAAATCGACCAGTTTCATTCTGATGAAAGCCAATCTATTAATGGCTTTACGCGACGATGCTGAAACACAAAAGTGGTTTGCACAAGCCAGTCGAAAAAATAAAAGCAATATTGATATACGATTAGCTGAAGCTCGCTATTACATTCAAATCAATCAACAACAGCAAGCATTAGATAAGCTTGAAAGTATTATCAAAGATTATCCAAAAACTGAAGAAGCCTTATTTATTGCCGGCTTAACCAGTATTGATTTAAAACAATACGAAAAAGCTGAACAATATTTAGTTGAATTGCGTTCTTCAGCAAAATATCAGAATGAAGCTTATTACTATCTTGCAATCAATGCACAGCGCAAACAACATTATGAAACCGCAAAAGCATATTATCGGCTCGTGGATGGCAGCTTATATATTGTGTCTCGACGCAATATGGTCACTATTTTCGAAAAGCAAGGGCAATTAAATGATGCTTTACGCTTTCTGACACAAGAACGGGTGAATTATCCACAACATGCAAGTTTCCTCTATCAAGCTCAAGCTGATATTTTAAAAAAGATGGATAATAAAAAAGCAGCTTTAGTATTGCTAGATGAAGCGATTAAGAGCTTACCCGATGATCCTGAACTGATTTATGCAGAAGTATTATTGCTGGATCCTTATACCGATCGGGATAAATTAGATAAAACTTTGAAGCAACTTTTAATTATTGAACCCAATAGCCCGACCTATTTAAACGCTTATGCCTATACCTTAGCATTGCAAAATCGTCGCCTAAAAGAAGCGCGCAAATATGCAGAACTAGCGCTCAACTTTGCACCTGAACAAGCCTCTATTCTTGATACATTGGGCTATATCGCTTTTCTACAAAATGATTTTGATACCGCAACCAAAGTCTTGGGACAAGCCTATTCAATTAGCCAAAATATCAATATTGGAGTTCGCTATGCTAAAGCGCTGTATATGCAAGGCGCACTCACACAATTTAGTGAGGTGTTACAGCAATTGAAACAAAAACATGCAAATGCCCCACAATTACAACAACTTGATAGCTTAATCTTACCTATCACTGTAAAAAAGAGTTAAATACATGCGCTTGTTTTCAAAATTATGTGTCGCGATATGTAGCAGTAGTGTCCTAGTATTAACAGGCTGCCAACATCTAAGCCAACCAAATAAGATAATTGCTTCACCACAAGTGCAAGATGAAAATAACTTTAGCTTACAAGGTAAAATAGGTGTACGTACACCACAACAGTCTGGCAGTGCTTTTTTTACATGGGTTCAACAACAAGATCAATTTGATATTGAACTGACTGGAATTTTAGGTGTTGGGAAAACCCAAATTGAAGGCAAACCAGGTCAAGTCACCTTAAATAGCGCCAAAACAGGTCTGATTACGGCAGCTACACCTGAAGAGTTATTAGAAAAAGCAACAGGTTGGCAGGCACCGATTATGCACCTTGCCTACTGGGTACAAGCGAAGCCTGCGACACAAAATGCTCAAGCGAGCAAAGACGAACAAAATCGCTTGAAACAGCTCATTGAAGATGGCTGGACTGTTGATTTCAGCTATAACGATAAGCAAATCCTTCCAAATAAACTTTTGTTGAAGCAAGCACTTGCTGACGATAAAGAAAACCGTATTACAATGGTGATTCAAAACCGATAGATTAGATTCTTTTATGATTAGAGTACCTTCCCCTGCTAAATTGAATTTATTTCTGCACATCACTGGTCGTAGAGACAATGGTTATCATGAATTACAAACTATTTTTCAACTGATTGATTTATATGATTGGATGACTTTTGAGCCAATTGCGGATGGAATGATTCATATTGAAGGCTTAAATGAGGTTACTCTTGAACAAAACTTAATCTATCGTGCAGCACAATTACTCAAACCCCATGCAAAAGAACCATGTGGGTTAAATATTCAAATCGAGAAAAATATTCCGATGGGTGCTGGTCTTGGCGGCGGTTCATCTAATGCAGCCACTACACTCATTGTACTCAATCAACTGTGGCAATGCGGTTTAAATGAACAGCAATTAGCTGATTATGGTGTGCAACTGGGTGCAGATGTGCCTATCTTTATTTTTGGTCGAAATGCATGGGCAGAAGGCATAGGTGAACATTTATCATTCATAGACTTAGCTCAAAAACAATTCATAATTTTAAAACCTGATTGTTTTATCAGCACTCAAGCACTTTTTTCACAAAAAACATTGACAAGAGATTCTAAGATCACTACATTTTGCGCCTATCAGTTAGAACCTTCTAGCTTTGGAAATAACTTCGAACCTCTGGCTCGACAGTTATACCCTGAAGTTGAAGAAGCGATGCAATATTTAGATCAATTTGGTCTAGCAAAGCTTACAGGTACAGGTGCTTGTGTTTTTACTGAAGTAACCAGTGAAATGGATACGAAGAAGATTTTGCAAAACGCACCTTGTAAAGCTTACTTGGTCAACAGTTTAGCAGAATCACCTTTAAGACATTTCAAAGTTACACGTTAGGGGCGTCGCCAAGTGGTAAGGCAGCGGGTTTTGATCTCGCCATCCGTTGGTTCGAATCCAGCCGCCCCTGCCAATTTTCACCTGTAGATGTATGTAATAGGGGCGTCGCCAAGTGGTAAGGCAGCGGGTTTTGATCTCGCCATCCGTTGGTTCGAATCCAGCCGCCCCTGCCATTACATATCATCAAATTTAGGGGCGTCGCCAAGTGGTAAGGCAGCGGGTTTTGATCTCGCCATCCGTTGGTTCGAATCCAGCCGCCCCTGCCATATCTTTAGACAGACTTGTTTTATATTGATACCTGTTCAATCATATTGACATTATCATGCAAAACGATTAAAGTTCTGCCGCATTAGGGGCGTCGCCAAGTGGTAAGGCAGCGGGTTTTGATCTCGCCATCCGTTGGTTCGAATCCAGCCGCCCCTGCCATCCAAATTCATTATAAGCCAACCGCCAAGGGTGCTTCATGCCCAATCTTGTCGTTTTTAGTGGAAGTGCTCATCCACATTTCGCCCAAAAAGTCGTAAGCCATTTACATATCCCTCTCGGTGCTGCTTCTGTAAGTAAGTTTTCTGATGGTGAAATTTCAGTTGAAATTACTGAAAATGTTCGTGGTAAAGACGTTTTTATCGTTCAATCTACTTGTGCGCCTACCAACGATAACCTGATGGAAATCTTGGTCATGGCTGATGCTTTGCGTCGTGCAAGTGCTGGTCGTATCACTGCAGTCATTCCGTATTTCGGTTATGCACGTCAAGATCGTCGTCCACGTTCTGCTCGTGTTCCAATTACTGCAAAAGTTGTTGCAGACATGCTGACAACTGTAGGTATTGACCGTGTGGTAATGATCGACTTACACGCAGACCAAATTCAAGGTTTCTTCGATATCCCAGTTGATAACATCTATGGTACGCCAGCGTTGTTAGCTGATTTACGTCAACAACAACATGACAACTTAATGGTTGTATCTCCTGACGTAGGTGGTGTTGTTCGTGCACGTGCTGTTGCAAAACAGTTAGGCGATATCGATTTAGCTATCATTGATAAACGTCGCCAAAAAGCAAATGAGTCACAAGTGATGCATTTGATTGGTGATGTAAAAGATCGTGACTGTGTCATTGTTGATGACATGGTCGATACAGCAGGTACGCTTTGCAAAGCTGCGGATGCACTGAAACAATTTGGTGCTCGTCGAGTGATTGCTTATGCGACTCACCCTGTTTTATCAGGTAAAGCGATTGATAACCTTCGTAACTCTGTTATTGATGAACTCGTTGTTACTGACACGATTCCTCTTTCAGATGAAGCAGCAAACTTAGGTAAAATTCGCCAAGTTTCTGTTGCAAGCATGGTTGCTGAAACAATTCGTCGTATCAATAACGAAGAATCTATTAGCGCTATGTTCGATAGTTATCTATAATAGCCCAGCTTTTTTTCTTAAACCCTAGCTCGCTAGGGTTTTTCTATCACTAAACTGGTCGCAAGTTTAGTTACTCAAACTTAATGAGGATATGCCCATGGCAAACTTCGTATTAAACGCTCAAGCACGTGAAGTAGCACAACAAGGGAAAGGTTCGAGCCGCCGCCTTCGCCACGCTGCTCAAATCCCAGCAATCATCTATGGTGGTAGCGCTGAGCCTGTAGCTGTTACTTTAGAGCTTCGTGAAATCGTTAAAGCTTTAGAAAACAATGCTTTCTTTGAAGAAGTTATCGAAATCAAAATCGGTGATAAAGTTGAAAACGTTAAAATCCAAGCGTTACAACGTCACCCAGCTAAAAACACACCTATGCACGCTGACTTCAAACGCGCATAAGTGTTAAAGGCGTAAATTAGTGTCAAATATTTCGCTAATTGTTGGTTTGGGTAATCCTGGTAAGGAATATGCCCAAACCCGCCATAATGCAGGTTTCTGGTTCGTAGAACAGCTTGCAGATCGTTATGGTATTTCTTTAAAGGCTGATCCAAAATTTCATGGATACAGCGGTCGTGGTCAAGTTTATGGTCATGACGTACGTTTACTCTTACCTACCACTTTCATGAACCGTTCTGGTCAAAGTGTCGTACCATTTGCCAAATTTTATCAAGTTGCGCCTGAAGCAATTCTTGTTGCTCATGATGAACTCGATATGGATCCTGGTATTATTCGTTTAAAATCAGGTGGTGGACATGGCGGACATAATGGTCTTCGCGACATCGTTCCACATATTGGTGCTAATTTCCATCGCTTACGTATAGGAATTGGACATCCTGGTTCTAAAGAACGTGTTTCTGGTCATGTGCTTGGCAAAGCTCCTAGCAGTGAACAAGCTTTAATGGATGCTGCGATTGATCATGCTTTATCAAAAGTGAAAATGCTTGTCGATGGACAAGTTTCACAGGCAATGAATCAAATTAATGCATACAAACCCGCTTAAATTTAAACTGAATTGTTGATCAATCACGCTTGCCATATTGCATTTTTAAGCGCAAAATGCGCATCAAACCGCCTATCGCCAGCGGGAAACGTGACAAGTCAACCAATAAGATATTCATCTTAGGTCTTACTCAGGAGACGCTAGCCATGCTATCTCGTTTATTAAAATGTAAAATTCACCGTGCAGTTGTCACTCATGCAGAACTTCATTATGAAGGTTCTTGTGCAATTGATGGTGTATTAATGGACTTAGCAGGGATTCGTGAATACGAAGAAATCCACGTATGGAACGTAACCAACGGCAAACGCTTCACAACTTATGCAATTCGTGGTGAAGATGACTCAGGTATTATTTCAGTGAATGGTGGCGCAGCACACCAAGCTGATGTCGGTGATTTAGTCATTATTGCAACTTTTGGTGATTTCACTGAAGTAGAAGCCAACCTTCACAAACCACGTTTGGTTTATGCAAATCCGGACAATACAGTCAATCACACGGCAAACTGTATTCCTGTACAAATTGCATAAATATTTAAAAAATTTCTAAAAAGCCAGTCAATGTGAACTGGCTTTTTTTATGGCTAGGTCGATACTAAGTGCTGAATAGAACTCATCAAAACAATTCAAAAACAATGACTTCTCCACGACAAAACCGAAACTTCATTTGCTTAAATTCATATTTCAATAGAACGATCCATTTCATAAATAGTTCCCTTTCCTCTCAAAAAACTAGCTATAATCAAAGCACATCGCTTCAGGGCGGGGTGTAATTCCCCACCGGTGGTAAGTTGGGCCTTGCAATCAAGTGACCTAATCAGCCCACGAGCCTGTATATATTTATATACTCGCAGATTTGGTGAGAGACCAAAGCCGACGGTATAGTCCGGATGAAAGAAGACGAAACCACTGAAATACGCTTTTCGCGTTGTTTTGGTGTACGCTTATTTTTTACATCAGTCCTGAAATGTTCAACCGTATCCTATTTACGAGAGCGTTTCATTATGTCGAGTTTAATTCAACCCGAACTTTTCTTTTCAGCCCTTTCCCCTGCTGAACAACGTATTCAACAAGCTTTAGAAGACATCCGCCAAGGCAAACCAGTATTGGTAATGGATGATTTCGATCGTGAAAATGAAGCTGATCTTATTATTGCTGCTGAAACACTCACTGTCGAAACCATGGCACGAATGATTCGTGATGGTTCTGGTATTGTGTGCTTATGTCTGACAGAAGAGTTGGCCGATCATCTAGCACTCCCACCAATGGTGGTCGACAATTCTAGCCAATTTAAAACAGCATTCACGGTAACGATCGAAGCTGCACAAGGTGTGACCACTGGTGTTTCTGCTAAAGATCGCGTAACAACAATTTTAGCTGCCACTAAAGATGGTGCTATTGCAAGTGACCTCAGTCGACCAGGTCATGTGTTCCCATTACGTGCACGTAATGGTGGCGTATTAACTCGCAGAGGACATACTGAAGGAACAATAGATTTAGCCCGTTTGGCTGGTTTAAAACCTTCTGGCGTATTATGTGAATTGACTAATCCTGATGGCTCTATGGCATCAGGTATTCAAGTTCTAGCTTATGCTCAGACACATGGCCTTACCGTGATTAGTATCGAAGAATTGGTTCAATATCGCTTAAAACATAATATTTAATGAAACAAAAAAGCCTCGATCATTCGAGGCTTTTTATTGCGTTCATGATTATGATACTTTTCGTTCTAAATTCAGTTGATTCACCGTATTAAGCAATTGGCTAAATTGTGCGATTTGAGCAATCGGTTGTACTTGAGCGAGTTCTTCTGCTGTGCCGTAACCATAATTTACAGCAATGGTTTCAATACCATGGGCACGTGCACCAATCACATCATATTGTCGGTCTCCCACCATAATGCATTGCTGCGCATCCAATTGCTCTTTTTCAAGAATATAAGCTATTAGATCTACTTTATTGGTACGTTCACCTGTTAATTCACTGCCATACATTTCAGTAAAAAATTGATCCAAACCAAAATGGGCAAGGATACGTTTCGCATAAACTGTTGGCTTCGCCGTCGCTAAAAATAATCGATAACCTTGTAGTTGTAACTGTTGCAACGTTTCTACCACTGTTGCATAAACTTCATTTTCAAATAAACCAGTCACTGAAAAACGCTCACGATAAGCAAGTAACGCTTGTTCAGCAAAATCATCATCCTGAGTATTTAATAACTTTGCCAAAGAAGCTTTCAACGGAGGTCCAATCGTCCAATCTAAATCAACTCCATCCGCTAAAGGGTGGCCCAGTTTTTCTAAAGCATAACGAATTGAGCGATGAATACCCGCTTTAGGGTCAGTTAAAGTCCCATCTAAATCAATCAGAATATTTTTGATCGTCATTCGTTCAATCTCTTAAAGCCTTACATAACATAGTCGAGAGTTTCTCGAAACTCCCATATACTAGCTTAAATGAGAGAATAAAAGGAAATGGCTGTGCGTCCTACCGTACTATGTTTTTCAGGTTTAGATCCATCAGGTGGTGCTGGCTTACAAGCAGATATTGAGGCAATTGGGCAAAGTGGCGCACATGCAGCCATTGCCTGCACAGCATTGACCATTCAAAACTCGCAACAAGTGTTTGGTTTTGAAGCCACTTCAAAAGAGTTACTACTTGCTCAAGCAAATGCAGTAGTGGGTGATTTACCGATTAAATGTGTAAAATCAGGCATGCTGGGTACAACCGATAATATTGCTGCATTGGCTGAGTTTTTACGTCAACACCCAGATTATCAATATGTACTCGATCCAGTATTAGTCGCGAATAGTGGGGGTTCACTCGGTGATCAAGCAACATTAGTTAAAGCATTTGTTGAGTTAATTCCCTTAGCCACAGTCATTACCCCAAATACAGTTGAATTAAGAGCATTAACAGGTATTGATGATATTGAGCAAGCCACTCAAAAATTATTTGAGATGGGCGCAAAAGCTGTACTAGTGAAAGGTGGACATGAAGATACACCTGATCATATCCGTAACGTCCTCTATGCTGATGGCAAAATGATTGCTGAAAGTATCTGTCCTCGTTTAGAGGGTCAATATCATGGTTCAGGTTGTTCTTTGGCAAGTTTTATTGCAGGGCGTTTAGCCTTAGGTGATTCACTTAAAATTGCTGTCCAATATGCTGAAACGTGGTTATTTGGTGTATTAAAACAAGCTGAGACCCCTGTACTCAATGGGCAAAAGATTCCAAAGCGGTTTTAAAACTTAAATAATAATGAATAGAAATACATATATTTCTATTCATTTATTCAACATGATCTAACGACAATTCACACCATTATTCAAATCAAATACCTCACCACTTAAACAATTTGGAGCTGCTTGCGCCAGCCAAAAAACTGTTTCTGCAATTTCTTGTGTTTGGCAAAATTGCTGATTTAAAGTCGCTTCTTTTAACCGCTTTTGTCTTTCAATAGGAATCTTTTGCATCATCCGTGTTTCAACAGGGCCAGGTGCGAGACTAAAGGTTTGAATATTATGCTGGGCATGACTACGAGCCAAACTACGCATCCCATTAATTAGCCCCGCTTTTGAAATGCCATACCAGATATCAGGATGCCCAATTTGCCCAGCAATGGATGCCATACTAATAATGCGTCCAAATTTCTGATTTTTAAAAATATTCTCCGCCACATCGATACTCAACTGCATCGTATGAATCAGATTTATATTCATAATTTTTTGCATTTCTTCCCACGTATATGAAGCGGCTGTAAATGTATTCATATAGCCTGCATTATTAATCAGCACATCAAACTGCCCAATCTGCTGAATCACCTTTTCAATTTGATCATATTGCAACATATCCGCTTGCCAATGATGCAAATGAAGATGTGAATATTGTGGAGTATGTCGAGAAATATTATGTACCTCATAATTCTCATCCAAGAATTTTTGAGCAATCGCTTGCCCTATTCCTTGACTTGCTCCAGTAATCAATACTTTTTTCATGCCTAACCTATTATTCATCTAATTCAATAAAACGAGGCAATTGTTGAAAACTTGTTAACCAAGCCTGAACATATGGATATGGGGCTAATTCTATTTTTCCTTGATGCGCTAAAGCGATGTAAGGATAACAAGCAATATCTGCAATCGTGGCTGATTCACCAACCAACCAATTTCTTGTTTTCAAATGTTGATTTACAATTGCTAATGATGCATGTGACATTACAGTCGCATTTTCGATATCAATATTTGGTTTTTTAATCAGATGAAATGCTCGTGCTGCCGATAAAGTAGAAGCAATTCTTTGATTGGCAAAAAATAACCACTCTAAAACATGTGTCATTGCAATTGTTTCTTGAGGAAACCAAAGCTGATGAGCATCATATGTTCTAGCGAGATAGCACAAGATTGCTTGAGAATCATGGATATGCCTCCCCTGATCTTCTAGCACAGGAATCTGCCCTAAAGGATTCAGTTTTAGAAAATGTTCTGTCTTTTGCTCTTGGTCAGCTAAATTTATAGAGACTTTTTCGTAGTCTAAATTCAGAAATGAAAGTAATAATCTGATTTTGTAACAATTTCCTGAGATTACAGTATTATAAAGTTTCATTGTCATCTTCTTTTGTGGTTATATAATTTTAATGTACCGAACGATCGGTACAAAATCAAGTGGTATGAGTAATTTTATGGATAAACCGACTTTAATTCGATCTTTATTAAGTATTTTCAGAGAATATGGCTATGAAGGTGCTTCTTTATCCAAAATTTCTGAACGAACAGGTCTAGGTAAAGCCAGTTTGTATCATCACTTTCCAAATGGAAAACAACAAATGGCACAAGATGTTTTGAGCTATTTAGAACAATGGCGCGAAGATCATATTTTTATTCACCTACAAAGCAACGCATCACCTATTGAACGTTTAGAAGCTCTGACCTATTCATTAAAGCAAGTTTATGAAAATGGCCATGTAGCGTGTATTTTGGCAGTTTTAACCTTAAGTGAAGCGCACCAAATCTTTTTGCCTCAAATTCAACCCGTATTTACAAGACTGATTGAAAGTATCTCTGTCGTTTTACAAGATGCGGGAATATCAGAAGAACAAGCTTTCGAGCGAGCACAAGATACTGTGATACGTATTCAAGGATCTTTAATCCTATCTAGAGCATTACAAAGTCCAAAACCTTTTTTACAATTAATGGATAAGCTGCCTAAACAATTATTATCTTAAGATTATTTACCACCATTACTTGCATTTAAGCTTAATGTTGTTTTGACATTTTTTAATTGATTATGTGGTTGTAAATTAACAACTTCAATCACATAAAGATCTTGAGATAAAGGAATCCAGCCAATACTTCTGTAACTTTTATTTTTACCATCATGTCCTGTTGAGCATAAAGACTGAAATTGCTGATTAAAAACAATTTTATGATTTTTTGATTTTCTTACAATAACCTGCAAGGTTATTGGTTGACCTAATTCTTTTCTCTTCTCTACAGGGATGTTGTTATATTTTATAGTCCCATCACAATATTGGTTAAAAGTATTTCCAACAACAAGATCATCAACTCGCTTTTGTGCTGATTCAAATTCAACAGTTAGGCTTAAGTGGTAAGACTTTGGTACATTTACCTTAAATTCAGTAGTTGCTAATGCTCCTGTATGAGTTAAATCAATCGGCAGATTTGAAAATAATGGAGGAAATACACAAAGATCTGTCATCCACATTGCCACACTTAAAACGGGCTTTTGACATAAAGCATAAGTAAATGAATTCATTTTTTTAATGTTTTAGTAATTTCAATTTTATAGATTTTATCTTTTATTTTTAAATAAAAAAGGCGCAATACGCGCCTCTTCTGTCACATTACAATTTATTCAGGGATACGTAAAACTTGTCCAGGAAAAATATCGTCCGCATTTTTGAGTAATGGTCTATTCGCTTCAAAAATTTTATTGTATTGGTTTGGATCGCCATAATATTCTTTAGAAATCTTTGATAAATTATCACCTGATTTTACGGTATAAAATTTACTTTCTGGTTCAGGTACCTCAACCGTCATCTGATCATCGACCTGAGCAACGTGATCAATATTACCAACGGCAAGAACTATCTTTTCTTTATCTGCTTGGCTTTTGACTTGTCCTTTAATGATGGCTGTATCGGTATTTCCATTGTAGGTTACTGATAAACCTTCAATACCAAGACCTAAACTTTTAATCAAACCTAATAATTTATTGGCAATCTCTTGAGCTGAAGGCTCAACAGGTGTGGCTGGAGCAGGCTGAGGTTCTGCTGGTGCTGTATTTTTTTTACCGATGCCTTTAACAAAATCAAAAAGACCCATTTTTTATTTCCTCTGTAATTATTGATTAAGCATAGTCAAAACAGACTTACAATTAGTTATACCGAAAAAATAAAGCATGCGAGTTTCAATTTAACGAGGTCTTGTAAATATATGTATATGCAATAAAACTAATTTTAAGGTTTCACATTTATATATTTTTTAAATATAAAAAGCCACCTTACGGCGGCTTTCAATTCGTTCAAAACTTGAAGCAATTTAAGCATTTTCTCCCACAATATTGGTCATATAATCAATTGCAGATTGAACGGTAACAATTTTCTCAGCCTCTTCGTAAGGAATTTGAATACCAAACTCTCCTTCCAAAGCCATAATAAGTTCAACTACAGCCAATGAATCAGCGCCTAAATCATCTGTAAAGGATGCATTTGGTAAAACATCTTCTTCATTTACACGAAGTTGCTCAATAATGATCTCTTTAATACGGTTTGCTATATTCATAAAATTCCCTTTTGTTGTTATGGTTTAATACATTATTTTAAATAGCATAAAATTTATACACTCAAATAAATTATTTTCATATTTATAGTTTATTTTTTTTGTAAGATATTTTTACATCTATTCATATGAAAAGTTGAACATATAAAAAAGCCACCGAAAAAGGTGGCTTTTAATCATGTGATATGATTAACCAAGTTTTTTGGTTACATAATCAATTGCAGATTGAACAGTCGTGATTTCATTAGAATCTTCGTCTGGAATCGTGATATCAAAATCATTTTCGAAAGACATTACAAGTTCAACCAGATCCAAAGAGTCAGCACCTAAATCATCCATGAAAGATGCTTCATTCTTGATCTCTTCAGCACGCATACCTAATTGTTCAGCTACAGCTTGTTTGATGCGTTGTTCGATATCGCTCACAGGAATTCTCCTCATTGCTTGTGGCGTTTTGATTTGCCACTAGTTTAATTGAATATAAAAACTTTTAAAAGTTTATACATCGCCAGTTAGGCCATGTATAGACCACCATTTACGTGTAAAACTGTACCAGTAATGTAACTAGCCTTATCGCTAGCCAGGAAACTCACTGCATCAGCAATATCTTGAGGTTCACCTAGACGACTTAAAGCTACTTGATCAGTCATTTTTTTACGAATATCTTCGCTTAACTGATCAGTCATTTCAGTGGCAATGAAACCAGGTGCAACACTGTTCACTGTAATCTGACGACTCCCCATCTCTTTGGCTAAGCTACGAC
This sequence comes from Acinetobacter sp. SwsAc4, assembly GCF_013391535.1. NCBI lineage: Bacteria > Pseudomonadati > Pseudomonadota > Gammaproteobacteria > Moraxellales > Moraxellaceae > Acinetobacter > Acinetobacter sp. SwsAc4. The sequence continues at coordinate 61,590 of NZ_JACAXC010000007.1, read as the reverse complement.
TGAATGCTTCAATCCCTGCTTTTGCTGCTGAGTAGTTCGCCTGTCCAGGGTTCGCAAAATGTGCAACCACTGAACTAATGTTAATAATGCGGCCAAAACGTGCTTTGGTCATACCTTTCAATACGCGTTTAGACAAACGGTATACGGCTTTCAGATGAATATTGAGAATATCGTCCCAATCATCTTCCGACATACGAAGCAACAAGTTATCTTTGGTAATGCCTGCGTTGTTCACCAAGATCAGTACTGAACCATATTTTTGTTCAATATCTGATACAAGTGCATCAATCGCTGCACCATCACGAACATCGAGTACAGCACCTGCCCCATGTTCAGCAAATCTTTCTGTCAGTTTTTGCGCGCCTGATTCAGAGGTCGCGGTGCCTACCACAAAAAAACCGTCTTGAATGAGTTGCTGTGCAATTGCTGCGCCAATTCCTCGGCTAGCCCCTGTCACCAACGCAACTTTTCGTTGTTGTGTCATGCAATTTTTCCTTCTGCCACTAACACTGCGTTTAGGGCATCTTCCATACGTGCTTTGCTATCAATCGCAAATGCTTTTTCTATGTTGGGTAATCGCTTGGCAAGATTACTGAGTACTGTACCTGGTCCACATTCAACCACATACTGCACACCTTCATCTTGCAGATATTGCATGGTACGTGTCCATTGAACTGACTGATATAACTGAGCCGTCAATGCCTGACGTAATTGAGCAACATCTGTCGCGATTTCCGCGTTGACATTTTGTATTACAGGAAGGTGGGGTAGCTCAATGGCAGTTTGTTCCAAAGCTTCAGCAAACTTTTCTGCTGCTGGTTTCATTAAGGTACAATGTGACGGAACAGAAACAGGCAATGCAATCGCTTTACCAGATTGCTCTTTCGCTTCAGCCATGACTTGCTGAACCAAAGCTGTACTGCCTGCAATCACCACCTGACCTTGCGCATTATAATTCGCCGCTTCAACCGAACCTTGGCCTGCCGCAGATGCATTCACTTTTTGGCAAAGCTCGATCACTTTCTCATCGGCTAAACCAAGAATTGCAGCCATTGCGCCTGTACCTTGAGGAACAGCACTCTGCATCAATTTTCCGCGTAAATGGACTAATTTAACCGCGTCAGCTAGAGTCATTGCCTCTGCTGCAACAAGCGCACTATATTCTCCCAAAGAATGTCCAGCCAAGTATTTCGGTGCTATACCCCCTAACTCTAACCATACACGCCATAAGGCAATACTTGCTGTTAGCAAAACTGGTTGAGTATTTTCAGTTTGATCTAAACCCTCACCACTTTGGGCAATCTGCCAAAGATCAAAACCAAGTGCTGCTGATGCTTCTGCAAAGGTATCTCGAACGACACTAAACTGCTCTGCAAGCTCAGCCAGCATCCCTACTTTTTGTGAACCCTGACCAGGAAAAACAAATGCTGTTTTTGTTGCTTGAGCAGCCTGCTCAAGTCGCTTAGTCGACATATAAAAATCCTTAAAATGGTCTATCGCCAGTTTTATCAACACTCATGATTCTACATGAGAATGACAACAGACTCTTTTCCGATGCGGCAATTTACCATTGATTAAATCGTTTTTTAATTGCGAAAAACAACAAAAAAGGGAGCTTTCGCTCCCATTTTTTTATACTTTAAGCTAACGCTTAATGCATATAACTCAATTATTCAGCATCAGCTGCTTTAGCGAATAATTGACGACCACGGTAAATACCGTCTTTAGTCACGTGGTGACGACGATGAGTTTCACCAGTAGTTTGGTCTACAGATAATGCATTCTCGGTTAAAGCGTCATGTGAACGGCGCATGTCACGGCGAGAGCGACTTTTACGGTTTTGCTGAACGGCCATGATGGCTCCTTACAAAGATCGAAAAATGGATCAGAACAAATTCAGTTGTCTTAACTCAACATGATAACACAAATTGTGTTATGAGTTAAGTTTGCCTTTCAAACTTGCCAAAACATCAAACGGGTTATCCCGCTTTTCTTCGACAACGTCCTGAACGACAGGTTGATGTTTATGCTCACAAACATCATGTTTGGGAGACAAAGGCATCAACAATAACAATTCATCTTCTAGTAATGCGAGTAAATCAATCGAAGCAGGTGTATCAATACTCCCTTTTTTCGACGATTCACTTTCACCTAAAACGATGAAATCAGCATCCTCATCCAATCGCTCTATCAGTGACTCATCATCAATTAAAGCTAAATGAAATTCTGAGACTAATTCAATTTCAACAGATCCCAAACAACGTTGGCATTCCATTGGAACTTTAGTATCAATATGTCCATCTAACCATACAATGCGATGATAGGCATCCATTGATAGCTTACAGTCTATGTTGATCAATTGATCATCAATTGAACCAACAGCTTCTCGAGCAATACGAGCAAAGCGAGACAATGGCAGTGTTCCTGACCATGTATAGCCCTGTTCAGCCCATTTAAATGGCTCGATTTGGCTTGGAAAAGTATTTGCTGACATAATTAAGGCGGCAATTCTACAAATTCATCGGTACTCTGTCAAAGATTAAGATACAATTTTGCACTTCTTTAGACAGAACTCGTGGTAACACAGCAATGCATCTGTTGCAGCCGCAACTTGAAGTAACAACTTCATCACTTGTTAGCCCCCATTCAATCACTGCTCCTATGTTAACACCAGATCAAGTGCAACGCTCATCTTGGAAAACGTTAACAACAGAACCAGAACAGGTTGATTGGCTTATTTTACACTTTAATCACTGGTTTTCCCACCATAATGTCATGCTTGTTAAAGGTGATTTTGAACCAGAATATTTCCCAGCGATAAATCAACAGCCTGCAAAAATCCAATTTGCACATGGTTTCTTTAACAGTGCCTTGCATGAAATTAGTCATTGGAGTATTTCAGGTGAAAAACGTCGCCTTTTACCTGATTTAGGTTATTGGTATGCACCCGATGGTCGTACTGCAGAACAGCAAGCTTTATTTGAACAAGTTGAAATTAAGCCTCAAGCCATTGAATGGTTATTTGCAACAGCCTTTGGTCGAAAGTTTCGTGTCTCTTTAGATAACCTAACCGGTGATAGCGGCAATGGGACACAATTTAAAGATAATGTTTTTGCTCAAGTACAACGTTATTTTTCAGGTGAAGCCACTTTGCCACGAGATGCTGCACTTTTTATTCACTATATCTGTGTTTGTACCCGTAATGAATTACCATTACAACTAAATGAATTTAAACGTGAATTACTTGATTGAATGACAAAATTAACACATCTAGGACTTGCATCTTTACTAGAACAAGTTTCATACTTAATTCAGCCATAAAGATCAGGGAGTTACAATAATAATGTTACATTTACATATTCATCCTGAAAATCCACAGGCTCGCTTAATCACTCAGGCGGTTGAACGTATTCGTGCGGGTGATGTGGTGGTTTATCCAACTGATGCAGCCTATGCGATTGGTTGTCAGATTGGGAATAAAAGTGCGATGGAGCGAATAGCTCAGATTCGTGGCTTAGGTCCTAAACATCAATATGCAATTATGTGTTGTGATTTATCTGATATTGCAACTTATGCAAAAGTCGATAATGCGATGTACAGACTGTTAAAAGCCAATACCCCTGCTATTACCACATTTATTTTACCTGCTACCAGTGAAGTGCCAAAACGCTTAATGCACCCAAAGAAAAAAACAATTGGTCTGCGTATTCCAAGTAATCCTGTTGCACAAGCTTTATTACAAGAACTTGGCGAACCGTTACTCACCAGTACATTGATCTTGCCTGATCAAAAAGATCCGCTTGATGATCCTTATGATATTGAAAATCAGCTCGGTAAACGCATTGATGTGTTTATTGACAGCGGCTTCGGTACCTTGTCCACCACCAGTATCGTGGATTTATCTGGAGAAAATCCTGTGATTGTTCGCCGTGGCGTTGGCGATGTCAGTGCTTTTGAATAAGCACTGATCCTTATTCAATCAAAAAAATCAGACAACTTCTGTTTCTGAATACCCTGCCAATCAAAATTGTCTGGGTTTAACCATTGTTGATAAGCATTTTTTAATTCCGACCACTCATCATCAACAATCGAAAACCATGCAGTATTTCGATTTCGTCCTTTTATGATCCGATCTTGGCGAAATATGCCTTCATACTGAAAACCGAAGCGTAAAGCGGCAGCTTTAGACGGGGCATTACAATCATCACATTTCCATTCAACACGTCTAAAACCATCTGCAAAACATTGTTCTAGCAGTAAGAAAATTGTTTCAGTTGACGCCTTTGATTTTTTCATTTTATGTGAAAAATAAACATTACCAATCTCAATCACGCCATGCCCAAGCCTCGGATTTAACAATGCAACCCAACCTTGTATCTCTTCAGCAACTTAAATTAGAAAATGAGTGGAATCTTTAAAGCCGAATAAGTTGTCTAATGAATCTTTTAAACTATGTTGGCTATGTGGGGCAGAATATGGCAGATAAGTCCAGCATTGTTCATCGGGTTCTGTGGATACCGCTTCCCATAACTGCCCTGCCGCCTGATCTGTTATGCCATCAGCTACATCAACCAACTGAACGTATTGTCCAAATATATTTCCCTGCACGGGTGAAGCTGTCACATTTTCTTCAAGCGAAAAACCTATGGTTTGTCCGAACTGATTCTGTTGTGTTTTTAAATAATTTTTCATGGTGACTTATAATTTAGAAATGCGATGTTTAATGACCGATTTAAGCATAAGATTTTTATATCATCCATATTCGCTTGTATAAGTATAGAAAATACCCTGAGAACTTTAAGGTTTTTGTAAGTGAGTAATTTATTAAATGAAGGATTTCGATTAGAATAGGCTTGCTTGTAGCATGTGTCACTTTCTTGAACACAAAAAAATCATCCTTTCATGCTTTTGAAAATTCGCGTGGCTTATAAACGGTAATGAATCAAATTCTTCCTTCGACCTTGGAATTAATTCCTTCTATTCGTGTGCTTGACGAGTGGCAAGAAGTCATACCTGAAGATTTGTACATTCCACCTGCGGCATTTGAAATTTTACTGGAGCAGTTTGAAGGGCCATTAGACTTTCTGATTTATTTGATTCAGAAAAATGGCTTTGATCTTTTACAGTTAGATATTTCACCAATTGCAACCCAGTATTTATCCTATATGGATAGTATGAAGTCTTTGAATATCGAATTAACTGCTGATTATATGGTGATGGCAGCATTACTCGCTGATTTGAAATCACGATTATTGCTTCCAAAACCAACTCTAGTTGATCAATTTGAAAAAGATCCTAAACAAGAATTGATTGATCGTTTAGAAACATACCTCCGTATTAAGCAAGCAGCTGAACGATTGGGGCAAATGCCAATCTTTGAAAGAGATACTTTTAGTGCCAATGTAAGTCTTGGACATATTGCTCCAATTTATGAAGGTTATGATGTCGATGCCTTACGTGATGCACTATTTTGTGTGTTTAATCGTCCAGAACCGATCACACATATTGTTGCGCAGGAACCAGTGCTGCTCGAAGAACGTATAGCATTTATTGAAGGTCAACTTGCATCAGGTCAAGCATTAAGTTTTATGGAATTATTAAATCCTATGCAAGGTCGTATGGGCATGGTGGTGACTTTTATGGCAGTGCTTGAACTCACACGCCAGCAAAAAATTCAAATCATCCATACAGGTATTGAAGCTCCTTTAACAGTTCAAGGCATTGCAGCATGAGTTTAGATCCATTTGACACCAATGAAGGAATGTCACTTGAAGATATTCATCACGATGTCTTATTACAGATTGAAGCAATTTTGTTCGCTAGTGACTCGCCAGTTTCACTTGCACGATTAAAAGAAGCATTTCAAAACCAATATAATAAACAACAATTACGTCATTTTTTACAGCAACTTGCGATGTTGCAACATGGCCGTTCAATTGAGTTAATTGAGACGGCTCAAGGGTTCCGCTTTCAGGTGCGAGCAAAGTATCGCAATATTATTGCGCAGGTTTGGCCTGAACGCCCAACCAAGTTGTCACCCTCGTTGCTCGAAACAGTCGCCGTGATTGCGTACCATCAGCCTGTTACACGTGCTGATATTGAACAGATTCGTGGTGTATCGAATAATAGTCAGATCTTGAGAAACTTATTTGACTGGAACTGGATCAAAGAATCTGGTTTTAGAGATTTACCTGGAAGACCTGCGTTGTTAGTCACAACGCCCCAATTTTTAAATGCATTTGGTTTAGCTTCGCTAGGTCAATTGCCTCCCCTGCAGAACGCCAAGGAAGCATTCATGACACTCGATGCACATGCACCGAAGTCTTGAGAGGTGAACTGTTGATCATTATGTCTAAGGTTGTGCTGTCATGAGTGAAAAATTACAAAAGGTTTTAGCGAGAGTCGGGTTAGGCTCACGTCGCTATATGGAGGAAGTCATTGCTGCTGGTCGCGTCAGTATCAATGGAAAAATTGCTCAAGTGGGTGAACGTATTGAACCTACAGATGAACTCCGTATCGATGGTCGTAAAGTTCAGTTTCAGGTTGAAGATGAAATTCGCCGCCGTGTTCTCATTTATTATAAACCAGAGGGTGAAATTTGCTCACGCAATGATCCTGAGAAACGTCCAACTGTATTTGATCATTTGCCTCAAATCGCCAATGATCGCTGGGTAATGGTGGGTCGTCTGGATATTAACAGTACTGGTTTATTGTTATTCACGAATGATGGTGAACTTGCGAATCGTTTAATGCATCCTTCAAATGAAGTTGAGCGTGAATATGCGGTACGTGTGATGGGTGAAGTCACGCCACAAATTCGCAATAACATGCTGAAAGGTGTTGAACTTGAAGATGGCCCAGCCAAATTCGAATCATTCTCTGAAATTGGCGGTGAAGGTATCAACCGTTGGTATCAAGTTGTGGTGAAAGAAGGTCGTAATCGCGAAGTACGTCGTATCTTTGAATCTCAAAGCTTAAAAGTCAGCCGCTTATTGCGTACCCGTTACGGCACCGTGATCTTGCCACGTGAGTTACGTACAGGCCGCTGGATGGAACTGGATAAGACTGACATTGACAACTTAGCGAAATCAGTGGAATTAAAACCACGTCAAGGTACTGGCTTGTTTGGTATGGCAAAACGCCGTACTGAAAAAATGGCGGAGAAGCCATTGGCTGCACGTCGTGGTGGTTATTTACGTCAACAGCGCCGTGATGATGAGCAACAAGAGCAGCGTTCAGGCAATGGCAATAATAACAATGGCCGCAAAACCATTGGTTTTAACAAAGGCTTTAAGAAATTCTAATTCTTGGCTTTAAAATAAAAAAACGCTCTGATTAGAGCGTTTTTTTATGCTGGAATTTTAATGATGATGGTTTACCCCCTGCGGAATCGCATTGAGCAGCTTCTTGGTATATTCATGTTGTGGATGTAAATACAACTCATCCGAATTGGCAATCTCAACCAACTCACCATGATTCATCACCATTACTTGGTCTGAAATATATTTCACTACAGATAAATCATGCGAAATAAAGATATAACTCAAACCAAATTCATCCTGTAGGTCCTGCAATAAATTCAATACTTGCGCCTGCACTGAAACATCTAAGGCAGAAACGGATTCATCACAGATCAAAATCTCAGGTTTTAAAGTCAGACAGCGTGCGATGGCAATCCGTTGCCGCTGACCACCTGAAAACTCATGCGGATAACGATCATAGGCTTGCGCAGGCAAACTGACTCGTTCTAACAGTTCTAATGCCATCTTTTTACGTTCGGCATCATTCTGACCTATGCCATGAATCCGCATCGGTTCTAATAAAATCTGCCCGATGGTAAAGCGTGGATTGAGTGAAGCATAAGGGTTCTGGAAAATAATTTGAATCTTACGTTGATACCGTGAAAATTCTTTCTCAGTCATGGCAAGAATATCTTTGTCACCAATCAAAACCTGCCCACCTGTGGCTTCGTGCAAGCGCATCAGCAATAGACCAATGGTGGTTTTCCCAGAACCAGACTCTCCAACCAAACCTAAAGTCTTGCCTTTAGCCAGTTGGAAGGACACGCCTTTTACGGCCTGAAATTCCTCTCGCCCCCATAAACCTTTACGGCTATAAAACGACTTTTTCAGATCTTTAACATCAAGCACAATCGGTTCATCACCAGACAAACCACGGACACGCTGTTTCAGATTTAATTCGGACAAATTGGTTGCTTCAATCAATTGTCCATTTTCGTCCTGCTTCATAAAATCACTGGTCACAGGTAAACGGTATGGTCGGGTTAAAAGTTGTGGTCGGCAGTGCAACAAAGCACGGGTGTATACATCTTTCGGTTGTTCTAACACTTGCTCAACAGCGCCAGATTCACGGATTTCACCATGACGCATCACGATCACTTCATCAGCAATTTCGCCAACCAAAGCCAAATCATGGGTAATAAACAGCATCGACATTTGGTGACGTTGTCGTAATGACTCCAACAAATCAATGATTTGCTTTTGAATAGTGACATCTAAAGCCGTGGTTGGTTCATCCGCAATCAATAGCTTTGGTTCACAGGCGATTGCCATCGCAATCATCACCCGTTGCTGCTGACCACCAGAAAGCTGACTTGGATAAGCATCTATTTTTGTTTCAGGTACAGGGATACCGACTTCTCGAAGTAACTCAAGCACTCGTACTCTGGCCTGCTTGCGTCCCATGCCTAAATGAATGCATAGCACTTCGGCAATCTGATCACCCACGGTAAATACAGGATTCAATGAAGACATCGGCTCTTGGAAAATCATAGCAATTTCCTTACCACAGATTTTCCGAATTTCTTTTGCAGATAAATTCAGTAAATCCTTACCCTCAAAAGTAATACGACTTTGCGCTGCAATTTGACTTTGTCCTTTCGGTAATAGACCCATCACCGCTAGGGAAGTAACCGATTTACCACTGCCCGACTCACCAACCAAAGCCACGGTTTTATTTTTAGGAATTGAAAATGAAATTCCTTTAACCGTTTCGATCCATTGTTTATTTTCACCTTTAAAGCTGACCCGAAGATCGTCTACCTGTAATAGCGGTGTTTCATTTTGAGGTTGCATATTTTTTCTCCGCTATTTCAACTTAGGATCTAAAGCATCACGCAATGCATCAGTAAACATGGAGAATGCCGTGACTAAAACCGCCATCGCAATCGAAGCCGCTGCCAATTGCCACCATTTCCCCAAAATCAATTCACTTTGCGCTTCATTCAACATACTGCCCCATGACACCACCCCCACAGGCACACCAAAACCAAGGAAGCTCAGAATCACTTCAGATTTAATGAATGACACCACCAGAATCGAAATTTGAACCAACGCAATATGACTGACATTCGGGAAAATATGCACAAACATACGGCGTAAATGACTCACTCCAATGGCTTTGGCGGCAAGTACATATTCACGCGATTTGTGCTTCATATATTCAGCACGAACCAAACGAAATACCCCAGTCCAACCCGTTAGACCTAAAATCAAAACAATTGACAAAATTCCTTTTTGTTGGAGTACCGCGGCGATCGCGAGCACTAATAGCAGATAAGGAATCGAAGTGAAAATGTTATAGAACCAGTTCAGTACATCATCAATCCAACCACCAAAATAACCTGCAATTGCACCTAAAAATGTGCCAATCATCACCGCCAATAAAGCAGATAACAAACCGACCAGAATTGAGGTTTCAGCACCTTTAATAGTTTTGAGCAGCACATCTTGCCCCCACTTATCTGCCCCAAAAGACAACGTGGTTTTTAACTCTTGTTTTTGATCAAGTAGACGCCCACCAAGCTGTTGATCAATTTGCTGCATATCCTCTGCTAAAGGATCAACCACACCATAATTATCAATGACTGAGCTACCTTGTTGTTCAGCCTGAATTTCGGCATTGAGCTGTTGAATCACATCTTTCAATGGATCAACTGGATTTTCAGGTAATGCCTCTATCTTCTTGCTACTGTCTTTCATTTGATCTGAGTCAGTATCCGCCCCTAAAAATGTCGGTGGCGCGTAGCTGACGGCGACTTCTTTATTCCAATTGGAAGCAATCACGCCTGTCATGGATAAGCCTAACAAGATGAAATAAAACAGCACCACCAAGAAAGAAACCACGGCGATCCGATCTGATTTCAGCCGATTCAATGCCAACTGCCAGAGCCCCGTTGAAGCCGATGATTCATTTGAGGAGGTTTTGCCTTTAAAAATTGTACTTAGCATCATCGTTCCCCTACTTCAACTGTACACGAGGATCGAGGAGCTTATAAATCAGATCGGCGATCAAGTTAAAAATCATGGTCACAACAGCGATATATACGGTAATCGCTTTAATTACAGGGAAATCACTACGCTCAACCGCAATAATAATTTCACGCCCGATGCCCGGAATACCAAAGAATCGCTCAATCAGGAAAGCACCAATCAGTAAGGCAGGCAGACTAGCCATCACTTCAGTGACAATTGGAATCGATGCATTACGCAAAACATGTACACTCAGTACCCGAGACTCCCCCACACCTTTGGCACGCACAGTCCGCACATAATCTTGGTTAATTTCATCTAGGACGAAGCTTCGATATAAACGTAGTGTTGGGGCAATGCTCACCACCAACATGATTAAGATAGGTAGCAAAGAATATTGGAATAAGTTTTGACTAAACTGATCACTCCAGCCTTGTACGGGGAACCAACTGAGTTGGTATGCCAACACATACTGGAACACGATGATATACACCAAAATACTGATCGACATGCCAATGGTACACAGCATCATCACCATACGATCTGTCAGTGATCCACGAACTGAAGCAACCGCTAAAGCAAGGATAATTGAAATCACGGTTTGTAAAATCGTCAGTGGAATCAATAAAGTCAGTGAAGGCCCTAAACGGGTCAGGATAATCTGTGATACAGGCTCTCCCGTACTCCAACTCGCACCATAATCGAAGGTCAGAATCTGTTTAATAAAAATCCACAGCTGCACATAATAGGGCTGATCAACGCCCAATTGTTTACGGATGTTTTCGATTTGCTCTGGGCTAGACATTTTCCCTGCCAAAATATATGCAGGATCTCCCCCCACCCAGTTAAACAAGAAGAAAATCAGCAAAATGACCCCCAACATGGTCGGGATCATTTGCCATAGTCTACGCACGAGATAAGCAAGCATAATGGCAAATCCTTATTTGACCCGTTGACCTGTAATTTCACTAAAGAAAGCTTTGTTATCTGGTTCTCTGCCTAAGAAATCTTTGACCAGTTGAGCTGCATTCTTTTGGCTGCCTTGAGATAAAATCGTTTGGCGGTAACGCTGACCCACTTCTGGATTATTCAAGTTATCACCGAAAGCAGACAACATATCCAGAGCCAATACTTCAGACCACATATAACCATAGTAGCCCGCTTGATAGCCCATCAGATGTCCAAACTGCCCAGGAAATTCAGTATTCGGCACATAGCCTAGAGCGGTTGCGGATTCCATTTTTTTCCACACATCCATCGGCTGTACTTTGAGTGCATCAGCGCCATGCAATGCCATATCATATTGTGCATAAAGCGTTTGGCGTGCATACCCTAATCCACGTCCATAATTATGCACAGCTTTTAATCGTGCAATCAGTGCATCATCTACTCTCGGACAAGCAGGATCACAATAGTCTGCCACTTTAGACAAGGTTTCCTTACGTCTAGCCCATTCTTCATACATTTGCGATGGTGCTTCAACAAAGTCACGCTCGACTGACGTACCCGACTGCCCCACATAACGGGTATCGGACAAAATGCCATGCAAGGCATGCCCAAACTCATGCACAAAAGTTTCAAGCTCATTGCTGTTTAAACCTTTACGATTAAAATTAGTCACTAATACTGAAATTGGTTTACGTTTACTCAGCGTACTGCCCCCATATACGCCCCATACTGCTGCATGACCATATTTACCTTCACGTGGGAACTTATCCATATATAAGCTACCCAATATCTCACCTGTTTTTTGGTCTACAACATCGTAATATTCGACTTCTTGTTGCCACGTATCCACTTTAGCGGCTTTAAACTGAATACCATACAAATTTTCGGAAATTGCAAATAACCATTTCTGTGCGGCGAGTGTTGGGAAATAATCACGCAGTTTTTCTTGGTCAATCTGGTATTTGTCCTTGCGTAGTTTTTCGCTCCAATACCCAACATTCCAACGGTTAATTTCAGCTTTTTCCAAAGAAATATTTAGGGTTTTAGCTTTAAATACACGTAACTCCTGCACCTCTTTTTGCTCTAAAGGTGCCACGACTTTATGAACATCTGCTAAGAAGTTATTCACTGTTTTTGGTGTTTTCGCCATGCGTTTCTTTAATGCCCAGTCTGCATAACTTGGCTGACCAAATAGCTGTGCTAATTCATAACGTAAGTCGACAATCTGTTTAAGCAGGACTAAATTCTTTTCTGTACCACGACGTGTAAATGCCGTTTGATAACGTTTTCTTGCATCATCACTGTCTGAAAGTTCCATAAATGGTTGATATTCAGGATATTCAAAACCCAATAAATAATTGCCTTTATCATTTTTCTTTAAGCCTGAAATATAACTTTCAGGTAGTCCCTTTAATTCGGCTGGCGTGAATTCTAATTTCTCTGGATTGTCGCGGACATTACGAGAGAACTCTTGCGAAAGTTTGGTTAGCTCATCCAATATATGTTTTAAACGTGCTCGTTTTTCAGGTGCAAGCTGCACCCCTGTATCTTCAAATTGATCAAGAATATCTTGACGATATTTACGATCAATTGGATCTGTTGTTTTAGTATTTTTAATCCGTTGATACAATTTTGGGTTCTGATAAATTTCAGTCTGCAACTGATTGATTTTTACTTCACAATCATCAGCAGCCTTACGAAATTCCGCATCGGGATGCACATTGCTATATAAGCTAATTGGCCCAGAAAAATCCTCAAAGCTTGCCATCAATTGATCCCATTCAGCTAGAACAGGTGCAGCTGTCGATTGCGGTTGAATGGATTGTTGTTCTAATTGAGAAATACGCTGTTGTAACTTGTGTAAATTCGCATCGCACCATTCTGCACTGTCATTCAGTTTAAAAATAGGTAAAACAGCAGATGTGCTTTCTGCCCACACGCCTTGACTCATCCCTGTCATCACCATTGATAACAGACCCAGCGTCGATCGTTTCAACATGTTCTTCGCCATTATTATTTCTCTCCAATTTAATTTCATTCATATGTTGTTTAGGTTTCTCACGAACCTTCTTTCGACACTATGGTTTGTTTTGTTGAATATCGATATACATCCACTCTGCGGGCAGAATTGGATGCTTTTTATAGCCAATCACTCGAGGTTGTGCCACGACAGTACGGTAACGGGTCGACATGAATTGTACAGGCGCATAAAACTCTAAAAGACGTGACATTTTACGATAGAGCAGATCACGTTCAGGACCATCAGCAAGTTTCAATGACTGTTCATATAAACGATCATATTCTGGCAATTTAAAACAAGTATGGTTGGTGGCATGAATATTATTGCCATAAAACAACTGCACAAAGTTGTCTGCATCAGGATAGTCTGCAATCCAAGCGGAAGCTTTAAACATGGTTTTACATTGTTTTTCAGCCTTTAAACCTTCTGCAAAAGGCACAGGTTTAGAGACCATATTGACTTTGATATTGGCTAATTCTTTCTTTAACAGTTCAGCCATCTGCATACTTCGCGCACTGCTACTGGATGGCATAAATTCAATCACCAGTGGCTTGCCATTTGGCAACATCCGCCAACCATCTTTGCCCACTTTGTAGTTATAACGATCAAGTAATAAATTTGCTGCTTTGACGGAATACGGAATGCTGCTTTTATAATTGGGATCATGCCCCGCGACACCATAAGGAATCGGCGATTCTAATTTTTTGGCGTTCCCTTTGGCTAAAATGCTGATAAATTTCTCTTTGGAAATTGCCATCGCCATTGCACGGCGCAAAGCAATTTTCTCTTTACTCACGCCACCCACCACAGGATTTTGTATATTCCAATACAAGTAATCAATTGAAGGGTCTGCAATACGTGAAAGTTGAATCCCTTTTTTTGCTAACTCTGGCTTTAATTGACCATCTTTTAAAGCTTGTGCAGGTAATTCACCATCTAGAGTAAATATATCTAGCCCATCTTTTTGGAACGATAACCATCCTGACTGTGATTCTTCAATCACTTGAATATCGACCACACCAATCTGCGGCATTTTTTTGCCTTGCATTTGCTGTACGATTTTCTGATCTTCAGGATGGGTCGCTTTAAAATTCCATGTGTAACCGCGATAATCAGGATTGGCTTTCAAAATAATACGCGAGCCTGGTGTCCATTGTGCGAGAACATAAGGCCCTGTCCCTACAGGATGTCCCATCGCATAGCCTGCTTTATCACGATAATGTTCAATCACTTCACGCGCGACTGCACCCGTTGGTTGATGTGCAAGTAACATTGGAAAATTATAATTTGGCTCTTTTAATCGAATCACCAAAGTATAACGATCTGGTGTTTGTAGCCCTGCAATCGGCTGATCGTAATTAAATTTTCCATTTTTCGCTGCTTGCTGGATAGCACTATCTATTCCTGAGATACGTCCATCAAACAACCAACTGTTGGGTGAATGTAGATTTGGATCGAGCAAACGTTTAAAAGAATAGGCATAGTCTGCTGCAGTTAATTCTCTCGCTTTGCCTTTAAATACAGGATCAGGCGTGAAATAAATTCCTTTTTTTATTCGAATGGTATAGGTCAAACCATCGGTACTCACTTCTGGCAAAGCCACCGCCGTATTTGGAACGAGTTTTGCGGGTGAAGCTAAATAATCATAGGTATATAATGTTTCAAACACTGAATACAAAATATGTGCTGAATATAAATCTTGTACAGCAACAGGATCAAATCCAGTCTCAGCCACGGGAAAAGCATAACGTAACACTTTGTTTGGATCGGCAGGGCTTTTCGCTTCTGTAATCGTTACCCCTAGACTTAATGTTGTCCCCAATAACAGCACAAGACTAGTCCGTTGCATCGAAAGTTTAAAATTTTGCTTCATCATAAACACATCACTTATTTTTGATTTGGTGAAACAATATCTAAGTATTGCCAGTTGGTATTCATAATTGGATGAGCTTTAAATCCCTGCACATCAGGTTGAATCAACCAGTTCCGAATCCGTGTATCTTGTAAAATCCACGTTCCATCTGCTTCAATTTGGCGACTCATTTTTTCATAGAATGGCATACGTTTTTCAGGGGCTTGCTGCATCGCCTGTTTATATAAATTGTCATAAGCAGCTGACTGATAACAGGATTGATTACCACGACCAACATTCGGACCATAAAGCAATTGCGTGAAATTTTCACCCTCTGGATAATCCGCATGCCATGCTCCACTCCACATCATGTATTGACACTGGGTTGCGGCTTTTAAGTTATCGGCAAAATTACTGACTTTAAAGTCTGCCCGAATCCCGATTGCATCTAAATTTTTCTTCCACAATTCAGAATACATCACGGAAGCTGTACCACTCTCGGTATTTATTTTTAAGGTTAAAGGCTTCCCATTGGGCAAATTACGATAGCCATCTGGGCCTTTTTTATAGCCAAAATGATCAAGTAATTTATTGGCTAAAACAGGGTTATAACCAATACTACTGCGATAATTCGGGTTATGACCATTAATGCCTGCAGGTACCAGCATTTCAGCCTTAACCGCCTGACCTTTTCTTAAGATACGAATATATTCATTGACATTAAAAGACATGGCGATGGCACGTCTTAACGCAATTTTATCTAGGCTATTCCCACCAACAACAGGATCACGCATATTCAACATTGAATAGGTGATCTCTGCCTCTTTATTGGCATACAAACGTATACCCTGCTTTTGCATTTCTGCTTTTAACTGATTATTTTGATCAAGCACTTTAGGAATTGCACTTGAAGTGACCTTATCAAAATCCAGTTGTTTGGACTGAAAAGCCAGCCAACGTGATTGTTCTTCTTCGATAATGCTGATATTGACTTTGCCAATTTGTGGCATACGCTTGCCACTCATTTGCTTGACGAGTTGATTATCCCAAGCTGTTCCAGTGGACTTAAAATTCCAAACAAAGCCGCGATAATCTGGATTTGCAATCAGTTCAATCTTGCTACGTGGGACATATCGACTCAACATATAAGGCCCTGTTCCCACAGGATGCATGCGTAATTGATCTTTATAATATTCAACTACTTCTCTAGCCGTCGCTCCAAATGTGCTATAGGCAAGAATATAAGGAAAATTATAATCAGGTTGGGTCAGCTTAAATTGAATTGTATATTTATCTAAGGCTTTTACACCTTCAATCTTAGCATCATAATTGAAGCGCCCTGTTTTATTGGCTTGCTCAACCAAAGCATTTGCCCCAACTAATTTGTTATCAATAAAAGAAAAAGAAGGTGCATGATTTTTAGGGTCTAAAATGCGTTTAATCGAGTAAACATAATCTTCTGCAACCAACTCTCTGCGTTTACTTTTAAATGCAGGATCATCGGTAAAATAAATCCCTGGCTTTATTTTAAATATATAAACCTGACCATTTTTTTCAATCACAGGTAGGCTTTCTGCTGTAGATGGAACCAATTTTACTGGGTTAGCGAGATAATCGTATTGAAGCAATCTTTCAAAAATTACATCGGCGACATTTCCGCTGTAAAAATTAAAAGTTTTAACCATATCAAAACCATCATCTGGGGCTTCAAAAGCAACACGGAGTACTTTATCTGCCTGAGCAGGTATTTTTGCATACCCCGTCGGCATAAATGCAATAACGGTTGATAATACAGTGATCGTAAAAAAAGTTGACTTCAAATCAGTGCTCACATCATCGTTTTTTAATAAATACTAGACTTTTAAATTGTATTCAACTTTATAACTAAACTTACTTTAACTATTTAATAATTCAGTATTTTTACCAAATCATTATTTCTTCTAAAAAATTTAACAAGCAATCAAAACATACTCTTGTTTATCTATTTTATTTCATTAATCACAATTGGAATCAGTTTACTGCTCACCTTATAGCCTTGTGGTTTGTTATTACATGCATCTCCGGTTACTGTCGTTCGAATCACATAAGGCGAATACAGCATCACGCTTAAATAACCCGAATTGTCTCGGCCAGTACGGCAATCTTCTGCGCCCAGTTTTTCATCGTAGCGACCGTCATAAGAAGATTCCTCCACTTCTGTAATCAGTTTGCTTGTCCACTGAGTGAAATAAACTAAGCTTTTACTCGACTCGACCGTCCCCTACCCCGACCCAGCACTTTCAATTTCAACCAGATCAACGGGCTTGCCTTTATAAACCGTTGAATGGATTTTAAATGTATTGGATTGCCCCCCAAAGGTTTTCAAGATTCGAGCCTGCTTTAATTTTGGACGAGTGAGTACATAACCAGCCCAAAAGTTGCGTCCTGCATTTTCAAAACTCACACCTGATAAATAGGCCTCTTCACCTGAAACCAGTTTCACTTTTTCAGTATGGTCAATCAGAATCGCTTGGGGTGGATTGGCATTTGAATCTTGTAAGTTAGTGATCCAACTAATGATGGTTTTATCTGTTGGTACAGCAGCTTGAGTAGTCGAGATCAAACCTGACAAGCATAGTGTTATAAAAACAAAATTCTTCTTATTCATTGTTATTCACCTTAAGTTTATGAATTAAATCGCTTATAAAATCCATTAGCTATCGTGACTTAGTCTTCCCAAGCCCACCCACTCATAGCAAATCTTCTTACTTTTCAAAGATGAAAAGTAACATAAATCTTTTGTCAGACTGACGGTACGTCCTGAGCAATTTCAAAGCAAGGCTTTGAAAGCAGCGCAAGGCACTCTAACTTGGCGGCATCCTTGCCGCCCGTCACGATTACAGAGATTTACTAGACCAGCAATATCTAGAATGAGTTAAAACTTTTCCAACTCAATCCATTGAGTATCAGGAAAATGCTTTGTCAAATAAGCTTTTAAATAATCAGCCGTATCTTTTGAAATAAGCGGGTCTTTCGACTCATCCTTTAAGTTATACACCAAAGCATGCAGATTCAAATCACGCTGCTTTAATGCCTCTAGACTCAATAAGGTATGATTAATACTACCTAAACGCCCAGAAGTCACTAAAATCACAGGAAATTGATGCTGAGCGATATAATCAATGGTCAACAATTCTGTGGTTAAAGGCACCATCAATCCACCAGCACCTTCTAATAGCACCACATCAAAACGCTGAGCAAGCTCTTTAGTTGCAGCTTCGATCTTGGCAAAATCTAGATCACGCCCATCCAAACGCGTGGCTAAATGTGGCGAAGCTGGATAAGTAAAAATTTCAGGCATAGTCAATTTTTCATGATCTTCCTGAAACCAACCACTTCCCATAATTTCACGATGTTTTTCAATGTCTTCAGACACATCGACATTGCCAGTTTGCACCAACTTCTGGGTGATAACACGCTGCCCTTGTTCGGTCCAAAGTTTGGCAAGATAACCTGTGGCATAAGTTTTACCAATTTCAGTATCAATACCGCTGACAAAATAAATTGCTGCACTCATGCTATTCTCCGCGCAATCACATAGATCGGGTGATAAGTCAGGCTAAAACCCTGCTCACCATAAAACTGTTGATAATCTGCATAAAACTTCTGCAAGGATTGCTTGGTCCAGCGATGTGATTTCGCTGTTGCGGTCACGCCTGTCGCTTTTAAATGCTGCAATACCGATTTTGGATGATCAAAATAAATCTGCTTCACTTCTTGCTCAATGAACAGCACTTCAAAGTTTTGCTGTTCAAGCTGTCGTTTTAAAAACTCTAGGCTAATATAATTTAAGCCTTGCCCTGTCAACTGCTTAATTTCATTGAGATTATCTGACCCAAAAGTGGAAAAACCGAAATATGCATTGGGTTTTAAAGCATCATGAATTCGGTGTAATAACGTAGGTAGATCAGTCATCCACTGTAATGCTGAACTAGAAATCACTGCATCTAAGGACTGCGGTAAATGCAGTTGCTCAATATCTCCGATCAACCAAGCTATATTTTCAATCGTTGAAAAATGCTGATCTACATCCTCATAAAGATCATTTAAAAATAGTTGATCAACTTGAAAATAAGAATGAAATAAGTGAGTTAAATTACCCGAACCGCAGCCAATCTCAAGCACAGAGGCTAAGTTCTGCGGACAATACACTTTAAGGTATTTAAATAATTGTGCACTAATCTGTTTCTGTACCACAGCATGCTCGACATAGCTTTGCCCTGCTTTGGCAAAACGTTGGGCAACCAGTGCTTTATTAATACTCACAAATACTCCACCAATTGTTGCAGTTCATTTTTTTGCACCAAAGCGGTGAGTGAGATACGAAGACGTGAGCTATTTTGTGGCACTGTTGGTGGGCGTACTGGCATAGCATAAAAACCTTGTTGTTGTACATAGCGTGCTTTTTCAATGGCCGCTTGGCTTTCACCTACGATAACTGGAATGATATGACTGCTCGATGGGCTTGAAAAACCTTTTGCAATTACCGCTTGCTGTAAATACTGACTGATCTCGGCCAAGTGCTGACGCTGTTGCTGCATGCTCAATACTTTATTAAGAATAAAATCTGACCATGCCATTGAGATCGGTGGCAATGCGGTACTAAAAATCAATGGACGCATTTTATTGATCAGATAATCACGGATAATCGAATCACAAATGATATAACCGCCCACTGAGGCAATTGCTTTGCCAAAGGTTCCCACCAAGAAATCAATCTGATCCAATACGCCATATTGTTCAGCACACCCCAGACCTTGCTCTCCCCTAACCCCAATCGCATGTGCTTCATCGACATACAACATGGTTTTGGCAAAGCGCTGCTTTAACTGCGCCAATGCAGCTAAATCCGTTTCGTCGCCATCCATACTAAAAATACTTTCAGTCACCACAATAATGCGTTCAACTTGTTCATCTTGATGATACTTTTGCAATAACTGTTCCAGATGCTGCAAATCATTATGACGATAACGAACATATTGAGCAGTCGAAAGTCGAATGCCATCAATCATACTGGCATGTACCAGTTTATCGGCCAGAATCACGGTTTTGCTATCACCTAAGGCTGGCAAAATACCGATATTCATGTGGTAGCCACTATTGAAAAGCAAGGCAGCACGGCCAAAAGCTTTGCTTAGGCTATTTTCAAATTGCTCGTACTCTGCAAAATTACCCGTCAACAAACGCGAAGAAGAAGAACTAAATAACGCCCGTTCTATTTTAAGCGTATCGAGAAATTCTTCTCTTAAACTTAAATCAGCGGCTAAACCTAAATAATCATTGGATGCCAAATTCAACATGGTTCGATCTTGAATCGTGATCCATCGTCCCTGCTGTTGATTTGCAGTAAATTGGCGGAAATTACCTTGCTGTTTGAACTGATCAAGCTGCTCGGCATAATGATCAAGCAAGGACATTGGCATTTACTCCTTGCATATTTTTTACCACTTCACTCATCTGTGCTAATAAATAATAGAGTTCGTCATCTGTGATCACATACGGCGGCATTACATAGACCAATTTTCCAAATGGTCGTACCCAAATACCGCGTTCAACAAACTGTTGCTGCAAGGTTTTCATATCGACATTGCTGGTTAATTCAACCACACCAATCGCCCCTAAAACCCGTACATCCGCAACATGATCGAGCTGAGCTAAATCCGTTAATTGTTCAGCAAGAATCTTTTCAATCCGTTGAATATTGGCTTGCCAATCCTGTTCCACCAATAATTGGGTGCTTCTTAATGCTACTGCACAGGCCAGCGGATTCGCCATAAAGGTTGGGCCGTGCATAAACACACCCGCTTCACCACGACTAATGGTTTCAGCCACTTGCTTGGTGGTCAAGGTCGCAGACAGCGTCATATAACCGCCCGTTAAACCTTTGCCAATACACATAATATCGGGTTCCACTTGGGCATGTTCCCAAGCAAACATTTTGCCTGTGCGCCCAAAACCCGTGGCAATCTCATCGAAAATTAACAATAAATTGTATTGTTCACATAAAGCTTTGGCTTGGCGTAAATACTCAGGATGATAAAAACGCATGCCACCTGCACCTTGTACAATCGGTTCGATAATCAGTGCAGCAATACTATGATGATGCTGTTTAATCTGCTGTTTGAGTTGCTGAATATCGTGTGGATTCCATTCACCATCAAAGCGACTTTGTGGTGCGGGTACAAAAATTCGATTCGGTAAACTTGTACCAAAAATCTGATGCATCCCCGTGACTGGATCACACACCGACATCGCATTCCATGTATCGCCATGATAGCCAGAACGGGTGGTAATAAAGTTGGTTTTCTCAGGTAGATGCAATGCAGCCCAATACTGCACTGCCATTTTTAAAGCCACTTCTACAGCAACTGAACCTGAATCTGCATAGAAAATTTTATCTAAACTCGGCGGCGTAATTTTTAATAGTAATTTACCTAATTCAATTGCAGGGTCATGGGTCAGACCACCAAACATGATATGCGCCATGTTTTGCAATTGGTCAGCAACTGCCTTGTTTAGTTCTGGATGGTTATAGCCATGAATCGCACACCACCATGACGACATGCCATCAACCAAAGTTCGCCCATCTTCTAATTCAATGGTTGCGCCATAGGCACGTTTCACTTTAAAAGTTGGCAATGGATTTAACATCGAAGTATAGGGATGCCATATATGTTCTAAATCAAATAAATCGGTCATCCTCTACCTCATTTGCTGCTATTTCAAAATTTTCCATCAGCCTAATCACACTTTTCGATACTCGGAAATGTCATCTGCAACCTGCGTGATATAAACAAGATACAAGGCTTAGTACACTAGATCAAAAGAAAAAGTGAAAGAAGTGAACAGGTTTTGCAGATGACAAATGGTTTTGCCTACTTTTCCCGAAATGAGAAACATCGTTTCGTAAGGTAGGTCGCCGAAGGCATATCCTGAAAATGGATGAGTACTCGGCACGATTCCGTTAGATCTATAAAATAGGTTTTATCTTAAACTTGTCAAAAGCTAAAATATATTGCGAGAACTCTCAATTCAAGCAAGATTAAACCGTCTATTGAATAAAATCTTCAATTATTTGCACAGTCTGCTCCACCATAAAGCATGGAAAACCATGTGAAGCTCCTTCAACAGAAACGATAGATGAATTATTTGCAGCTAAATCTTTAGTTTTTTGCATAACTTGGTAAGGAACTAAAGCATCATACTCGGCAAAGACATGCAACTGCTTACCCTGATAATTTTTATACATTTCAACCAGATTTAATTGCTCCAGCAACTGCAACCCATCCCGAAGCAAAGCAATTGGTTGTGGACGAATCAATTTCTGCATAGCCACGAAGTCTTTTTTTGCCGAACTTGTACCTTGACAGACCAATAAGCCAAACCGTTTTAGCGTGGTAATGGCATCCTGTTCAAATGATTGTTTAAATTGCATAAAAGTTTCAACAGGCATGGCAGTCATCCAATCTGCTTGAGCAACAAAACATGGATTCGACGCTAAAGTGATTAAAAGTTTCTGTTCAGCATATTGTTGTTGTATTTGATTGACCAAGATTGTTGCCAGTTGTCCGCCAAGCGACCATCCAATAATTACATCATATTCAACCGCAAGTTCGACATGCTGTTGTAAAACATCATCATTCAAGACATTAAAAATATTAATCCGCTCAACACTATGTCCCTTTTGTTCTAAAGCCTCATGTAATGGCTTTAATAATTCTGCTCCACCGCCCCATCCTGTGATGAGTAGAATCCTATAAGTCACGCGCTTGCTCAATTCCAAAAAGTTGAATGCAGTATACTCTCCGATTTATACGAGTCATTATTTTCCTAATCAATTCATTTCATAATGCTTTGCTCAAAAGACACCATTAAACGGATCAAAATTCTTTAAAGAATTTTCTAACCCATATGATTTCGAAATTTGCTAAAGTAGAGTCTATTACACTTTGAGATCAACATGATGAATACGATAAAGTCCAAAGTTATTATTTTATGCAGTTTGTTTTTTTTACTTGGTATCCCTAGCCTTAGTACAGCGCAAACTTCTATTTTTTCTAAGCAAAATACAGCTCAAAAAGAATGGGTTGGACAGTCTGCACCAGATTTTAAACTGCAAGATCAAAGTGGTAAATGGCACACTTTAAACCAATATAAAGGCAAGTGGATTGTACTTTATTTCTACCCTAAAGATGACACTGCGGGATGTACTCAAGAAGCGAATCAATTTAAATCACTTTATCCCCAATTCTTAAAGTCGAATGCAGTAGTTTTGGGTGTTAGCTTAGATGATGTTGCATCACATCAAAAGTTTTCACAAAAGCTCGGTTTACCTTTCCCAATCTTGGCAGATGAAAAAGGCGAACTTGCTGGAAAATTTGGTATTGTCAGAAACCTCGGGATTACAAAAATTGCCAAACGTGAG
Organism: Acinetobacter sp. SwsAc4; assembly: GCF_013391535.1. NCBI lineage: Bacteria > Pseudomonadati > Pseudomonadota > Gammaproteobacteria > Moraxellales > Moraxellaceae > Acinetobacter > Acinetobacter sp. SwsAc4. Next base: position 38,035 of record NZ_JACAXC010000007.1, on the reverse strand, counting down.
AGTTTCTTGATTAATCCTCAAAGTGCAATTATGTATCACTACACAAGTGTGAAGACACAAACGCATGCTGATCAAGTATTAAAAGATTTAAAAGAAGCCCAAACTAAAAAATAATTCATAAATAAAAAACTCAGCAGGTGCTGAGTTTTTATTTATTCGAAAATCTTAAATTTGCGATTGAATATAATTTTGCAAACCAATTAATTCAATTAAACGCAATTGTTTTTCTAACCAATACGTATGATCTTCTTCTGTGTCCGAAAGCTGCTGACGCAACATATCACGACTAATGTAATCACCTTTATCTTCACAAAGCTTAATGCCTGTCGCTAGTTTTTCACGCACATGATATTCAAGTGCTAAATCAGCTTTTAAACAACTTACGACATCTGTACCCACATTAATATCTTCACGATTCATATTCGGTTGAGCGCCCAAAAATAAAACACGGCGAATGATTGAATCAGCATGTGAAGCTTCTTCTTGCATTTCATGATCAATACGCTCATAAATTTTACTTAAGCCCCAATCTTCGTACATTCTTGAATGAATTAAATATTGATCACGAGCAGCCAATTCACCGCCAATGAGCATATTTAAATAGTCGATGACTTCTGGATTGCCACGCATAATATTTACTCCTATCGAATAATAATATTATGGTGAACTTAAATCATATTTGCAAAATTAAATTGTGTAAGTTTATGATTTTTATCAAATTAAAATGAGAAACATACGCATTTACAGTTTTAATTCGCCTAATTTATCTAAATAAAAGAAGCATTTGCATATCATTTTAACCTTTCAAAATAGATAATCTTATTGAAAATCATTTGTTTGATTTTTTGTAACGATTCGCAATGCTTCTTATTCCACTGCAATTTTGATCAAAAAAGATTAAAAAATGACTGCTCGGCTGTTGTTTGTTTATACAAAATTCGGTAAATAACATCAATCACAAAAACACAATGCGGAAATAAAATGGATAAAAGTAAGCCCATTCTGGTCACGGGTGCAACGGGTTATATTGCGAGCTGGATTATCGAACGCCTGTTGAATCAGGGTTATAGCGTTCATGCCACGGTTCGAGATCCATCTAAGCAAAATAAAATTCAGCACCTGTATGATCTAGCAGATAAATCATCAGGACAAATCCAGTTTTTTAAAGCCGATTTACTTGAACCACGTTCTTTCGATGAAGCTATGCAAGGTTGTGAAGTTGTTATTCATACTGCATCACCTTTTGTAGTCACTAACTATAAAGATGCCGTTAAAGACATTATTGAACCTGCAGTGAAAGGCACAGAAAATGTCTTAGATAGTGTAAATCGTACAGAATCAGTCAAACGTGTGGTTCTCACTTCAAGTATTGCTTCAACCTATGGCGATGCGATTGAGATTCAAAATACAGCAAATAATGAGTTTGATGAAAGCCACTGGAATAATACGAGTAGTGAAACGCACCAACCCTATCCATATTCAAAAGTCGCGGCTGAACGTAAAGCTTGGGAAATGGCCGAGCAACAAAATCGCTGGAGTCTAGTCTGTATTAACCCTGCACTGGTGATGGGGCCATCACTCACTGATGCTAGTCAATCAGGCAGTATCGAAGTATTACAACAATTCGGGAATGGTACGACCTTATTTGGTGTGCCGCCAATGTGGAATGGTATAGTAGACGTCCGTGATGTTGCTGATGCACATGTTGCTGCGGCACTCAATCCAGCAGCAAAAGGCCGCTATATCGTGTGTGGTGGAACTTTAAGCTTACTCGAAATGGGTAAGGCATTAACGCAAAAATTTGGCTACAGATACCCTTTCCCACATTTTACCGTGCCTAAAGCAGCTTTTTCCTTGATCGCACCAGTATTTGGACATTCCCGTCAATTTGTAAAACTGAATATGGGTTATCCAATCTACTTTAATTCACAACGTAGTGTGAATGAGCTAGGTATTCAATATCACGATATTCGTGAAAGTGTTTGTGAACATTTCCAGCAATTACTTGATGATGGGATTGTGAAAAAATATATTTAATCTCATCCGCCCACTCAAAAAATGATTGGGTGGGCTGATTTTCCTCATTTTTTAGAAATTCCGTTCATCAAAATATGTATCATAAATATCACATAAGATTTCATGAAACCCCCAGCCTATATGACGAGTATCTTTGCAAATTTGATGAGCACGTTCTTGAAAGTCCTGATTTAGATGACATTGTTGCATCCATTTCATCGCCTGTTCAAACATCGACTCCATACTGCTATAAAATGCTTCATCAATACCACCATAAGTATTACTAAATTCAATACCAATCTCGACATAGAAGAAGGCAAGATCAATCAGATACTCATTCAACCCATTCAATTTTTTAAAATCCATGACCGCTTTTCGCGCAACGGATAAACGTAACTTCTTTCCCAATCCACGCTGAGGGAAAAACTGCTCTTGAATGATTTTCTTATGCTTAGTAAATACCTCACGCTCTCCATCTGCACTCATTTGCACAGTATAAAAATCTTTAACCACAGAAAACTGCTGATATAACATGGTAATTTCTTTAATAAGCTCATTTTCTGATTTAGCAGCAAGATGCGCTTTTAATTTTTGAACACTCATGCAGTGCTGTCCCCATACTGCGCCAAGAAATCCAGAAACTCTTGTTCATTCATCACCCGAATGTCCAGTTTCTGTGCTTTATCCAGCTTACTTCCCGCTTTTTCACCAGCAACAACACATTTGGTTTTACTAGAAACACTGCCACTGACACGTGCACCCAAAGCTTGTAACTTTTGTGTCGCCTCATCACGTCCCATGGTTTCCAGTGTACCCGTCACCACCCAACTCTCACCATTCAATGGTTGACGTGTTGGTGCAGTTGGTGCATCCCAATGAATACCTGCTGCCAATAAACGATCGAGTACTTCAATGTTATGTGGTGCTTGGAAAAAGTCTGCAATCCACTCTGCTGTAATATCACCGACATCTGGCGTTTTCTTAAGTGCTTCAACATCGGCTACTTTCAAAGCATCCAAAGTGTGGAAAGTATTGGCTAACATGCGTGCTGTAGTTTCACCGACACCACGAATACCTAAGCCATAAATAAAACGTGCCAAGGTAGTTTTCTTACTTGCTTCAATTGCATCAATCAGATTTTGAACGGATTTTTCACCCATTTTCTCGATGGTCAATAAGGTGTCACGATGTTCATGCAAATGATAAATATCAGCGACATCTTTGAGTAAATCGAGATGTAATAACGACTCTACCCAACGATCCCCCAAGCCCTCGATATCCAGCGCTTTACGGGATACAAAGTGACGAATGGCTTCAATCCGTTGTGCTGCACAATACAGGCCACCTGAACAACGTGCCAATGCCTCACCTTCTGGCATCACTACAGGTGAATCACAGACTGGACAATTGGTCGGAAGATGAACCATCTCTGCATCGGCAGGTCGAAACTCAGCCCAAACTTTTTCAACTTTTGGAATCACATCGCCAGTACGATAGACGCTGACAGTATCGCCTACACGTACATCTAAACGATGGATTTCACCAATATTGTGTAAAGTCACATTGGATACGGTAACGCCTCCCACAAATACAGGGGCTAAACGCGCAACTGGGGTAAGTGTTCCAGTACGTCCCACTTGCCAGTCAATATTCTCAACTTTGGTTAAAGCGGCTTGTGCTGGGAATTTATAAGCTGTTGCCCAACGAGGTTCACGACTCAGGAAGCCGAGTTGTTGTTGTTGTTTAAGGCTGTCCACCTTAATCACCATACCATCAATTTCGACTTTAAGATCTGGGCGCTCTTGTTGGATTTGTTCATAACGCTGTTGAACTTCTTCAATCGAAGCACACAAGAATTGACGTTCAGCAATTTCAAAACCAAATTTGGTCAACCAATGCAGACTATCATGCATGGTCTCCAGTCCATGATTCGGTACACACTGCGCGATACCATACGCATAAAACGCCAATGGACGTGAGGCTGCGATATTTGGATCAAGCTGCCTTAGACTTCCTGCTGCGGCATTCCGTGGATTCGCAAAAGTCTTCTCTCCTTTCGCTTCTTGATCGGCATTGAGTTTTTCAAAGCCTTGCTTTGGCATCAGTACTTCACCACGCACCTCAAGAAACTCTGGAATCGCTTGATGCTGACTGGATAATACTTTGGGCAGGTTACGAATGGTTTTAACATTTTGAGTAATGTCTTCACCTGTCTCACCATCGCCACGAGTGACCCCACGAACCAATACACCATTTTCATACCACAGTGAAATCGCTAAGCCATCGAGTTTAAGTTCAACTTCATATTGAACTTCTTGATTCGGTAGACGCTCATCAATACGACGAGCAAAAGCAAACAGGTCTTCCTGATTAAAGACATTACCCAACGACAACATCGGCACTGCATGTGTCACGCTTTCAAATTTTGACAACGCTTGACCACCGACTTTATTGGTCGGAGTATCCGCCTGAATACATTCTGGATATTGTTGTTCCAAGGCTTTCAGTTGATGAAATAAATGGTCATATTCACTATCAGAAATGGAAGGTTGATCCATCACATAATAAGCATGATTATGTTTTGCAATCAGTTGAATTAACTGACGCATTTGCTCAATAACTGAGTTGTGTTCCATTTAAGTTTCACCATATAAAAGGGCGGAAAAACCGCCCTATAATTTTTTACTAAATTTATTATAAAAGATTCATTAGACGGTTGCTTGATTTGGACGATAATCAATCACATGATGACGCCAATGTTCTTTCAACTGCGGCGTGAATTCAAGATTGTTTTCATCGTAAACTTTACCATCAATCTCACGCGCAATTAAGCCTGCGATACTGGTCATCATGTCATAACCTGTCACCGCCTTACTGTTTGGCAATGCAAGGAAAAATGCCAAACCTTGTACTTGTTCTCCCGACAAACTTTCCAAATCAAAACCAGCAGGTCCATTATCTGTGACACGTAATACAGAGAACATTAATGGGCTTGGCTCATCGGTATTTTCATAACGATGGAAGCAAGACATCTCTCCAAAACGCAGACCGTATTTCAACAATACTTTGAGAGCTTTATCACCAGACAAAGCACGGCGTGGGTTTGGATAAACATTAAGGGCAATGATCTGTTCAGCAGTCGCCAATGCACTTTCATCATCACAGCGTTGCTGCTCATGCAGATGCACATCCAGAATATTGCTTTCACCATCAAATTCTTCAATTTCAACAGTTGCAATATTTGGGTTTAAGCTAAGCTCTGTTTCAGCTTTCTCATCCTCAGCTTTTTCTGGCGTTGCTAAAAGCGCTTCAACTTCGTCTTGAGACTGCGATTCAAGAATTTTCTCTGGTTTATTTGCACTCGTAGTGAACTTAACGACTGGCTCAGGTTCAATCACAACATCAGTTTCACTCGCTTTTACAATATTTTCTGCAGCAGTTGTTTCAACTGACGCTTTTGCTTCAATCGGTGCCGTGTTAAAACTTGGTTCAACGCGTTCAACTGTAGCGGCGACATTGCTTTGTAGAAGTTGATCTCGCACATGACGAGGAATCACAGGTTGCTGACTTTCAGGGTTAACATGAAGATCTGCTTCTAATGAAGGCTCAACTGGTTTTGGTTTTCTTAAAATCATGATCAAACCAACGAGCATAATCACAACGGCGATAACAATGCCTATTATTGTATTCATTTCCATATTAGGACTCCGCAACTAACCCGTATTCTTTTGCCTGTTCTAAATCGACAGTCACTAATTTTGATGTGCCCGGCTCTGGCATGGTCACTCCCAGTAAATCAGTTGCCATTGTCATCGCCAATTTATTATGTGTAATGTAAATGAATTGCACTTGTTCAGAAAGCTCTTTTACCAAATTACAATACCGCTGTACGTTGGCATCATCAAGTGGTGCATCAACTTCATCTAATACACAGAAAGGTGCTGGATTTAACCTAAAGATCGCAAATACTAAAGCCAGAGCAGTTAAGGTCTTTTCACCACCAGATAATAGTGCCAAAGAACTATTACGTTTGCCAGGTGGACGTGCCATCAGCTTCACCCCAGACTGCCAATCATCTTCAAGGCTTAAAGTCGCTTCACCACCACCAAATACCTTTGGAAATAGCAGTTGTAACTCTTGATTGACCTGATCAAAAGTGGTCATAAACAACTTACGCGTTTCCTGATCAATGCTTTTCATCGCATCTTTAAGCTGATCAACCGTATTTTGTAGATCCTGCATCTGGTGACTCAGTTCATCAAACCGCTGTGACACGTCTGCATATTCTTGTGAAGCTGCCAGGTTTACCGCACCAATTTTATCAAATTGTTGCAATGCTCTTTCTAATTTCTGTTGATGATCTTTTATTTCAATCGAGAGATCAGATAAGGCATCCGCATTGAGTTCTTTGAGCTGTTCCAGATAATGCTCACGATCTGATTTAGCAGCTTGCCAAGCCAAACGCTTTTGCTCTAACTGCTCACGCACCTGCTCATCTTTTTGCTGTGCTTGATGACGTTGTTCTGTCAATTGCTGCTGTTTCTCTTGGACTTGATTCAATTCAAGTTGCCACCCATTCCAATTTTTTTGCAGCTTTTCTGTTTGCTGAAATTGCTCTTGGAATTGCGACTCTAAGTTCGGTAATTCAAGCTGAATCGGATCAACAAATTTCTTCGCTTGCTCAATCTGTTCAATGATTTGTCGATATTGGGTTTTCAGGAATGAAATATCCTTTTCGAGCAACTCAATTTGTTGATTGGCTTGTGAAGTCTGACGGCGCAAAGCTTCACGTTGCTGCTGCTGTTGCGTAAGCTGTTGTTGTTGCTCATCCAGCTGTTCATTCAAGTTTTCCACCTGAAACTGCAAGGTTTTATAATTTGGCAATACTGCTTCGAGTTTGAGTGCCAATGCATGTAAATCAATTTCCAGATCATCGCGCTGCATGGCATCTTCTTCAAGTTGCACATCCAGTTGTTTCAGTTGCTCTGCCAGTTGCTGTTGCTGCAATACAAAAGCCTGTGCGGTACTTTGTAGCTTGACAATCTGCACATCCAGTTGCTGCAACTCTTTTTGCTTTTGTTTCACACTTTGCTGCTGTTGCTGCAAGATTTGTTGTTGCTGTTGCAGGCTTTGCTGTTGTTGGAAAAACTGGTTTTCCAAATCAAGCAACTGGGGTTGTTTCTGTGCCAGTTGCTGTTGAATTTCCTCTAAACGCACCTGATGACTGAGCATCCCCTGCGCAGTTTGACTGTCTTCATCATAGTGCAGTGCAATCACCCAGTCTGAGCCGACATGATAACCATCAAGCGTCAGAATAGATTGTGCTTGCTGGAGATCCGCTTGATATCGCAAAGCTGTGGTTAAATCTTCTGCAACGGCGACATTTGTCCATAAAGAAGATTGTGGTGCCTCGATCCATTCACTCAAACAAGTCAGCTCTGCAACTTGAATAGGCTGCTGTTGTGATGATTTTAACTGCCGTGCGATACCCTCTTGGAAGGCTTGCTCATTCCCAATCAACTGCGCTTGTAACCACTTGGCTAAGAACTTCTCAATAATGCTTGCATGCGCTTTAGCTTGAGCGCTTAAACGTAGGCTTTGCATCAGTCGAACTGCATGTTGATCCTGCTTCGGGCTTTGCTTTGCGACAAGCTGATTCAGGTTTTTTTGTTCAGCCAATAAAACTTGAATTTCAGTTTTCAGGCTTTGCAGATCCATTTTGTTCGACTGTTGTTGATCTTGCTTAGTCTGAACATCCTGCTGTAATTGTTCAATGGCAGTTTCTAACGTAATAATTTCCTGTTGCAGTTGCTGCTGCAACTGTTCTAACTGCGCCTGTTCATCATCCTGAACCTGAGCACGAATCTGAGTGGTTTGTGTTTGCAGAGTCTGCTTTTGCTGCCCAATCCGTAGCACATTCTTACCCAACTGCTCAATTTGCGCTGCCATCTGCAACTTTTTTTGTTGTTGCTGATCGACTTGGATTTTCAGTTGTTCAAATTGCTGTTGTGCTTGCTTATGTTGTGCTTGAACATCGCTAAAATTTTGCTCAGCCGTTTGTGTCTGCTGTTCTAAAGCAAGTAAGCTTTCGTTTTGCTCATCAAATTGAGTTGTTAAAGTCTCAACCTGTAACTCTGATAATTGTAAACGCTCTTTGGTTTGTAATTTTTGCTGTTCAAGTTGCAGCAAGCTGGTACTGTTTTGCTGGAATAAACTCTGTTTTTGTTCCAAGGTCATTTTTAATTCAGACAGCTTTTTCTCGGCCTGTTGCCATTCATGCTGCAACGGTGAAGACTGCTGAATTAAGCGTTGGAATAAAGCACTGGTGGCTTCAAGATCGTGTTCAATGGTTTGAGATTCTGAACGGACTAACTTAAAGTTTTCGCCGAGTGCCGTCATTTCAACAGTATATTCTTGTTGTAGCTTTTGACTTTGATTGGCTTGAAACGAAAGAATTTCAATTTTTAAAGTTCGAATCTGCCCTTCTAGGGTCTTATATTGAATTGCAGCTTCAGACTGGCGCTTTAGGCTTCTAAGTTGGGATTTTAGTTCAGCGGCAATATCGTCTAAACGCGCCAGATTTTGCTCAGTATGCTCTAAGTGCTGCAAGGTTTCACGACGGCGCGCTTGATAACGAGACACTCCTGCCGCTTCTTCAATAAACACACGCATTTCTTCAGGCTTGGCATCAACCAGACGGTTAATCATGCCCTGTTCAATCACCGCATAAGAACGTGGCCCTAGGCCTGTCCCCAAGAAAATATCAGTGATATCACGACGACGACAACGCGTGCCATTTAAGAAATATTCAGACTTACCTTCACGTGTGACTTGGCGACGGACGGCCAGCTCGCTATAAGCATTATAAGCACCGCCTAATTTGCCATAAGTATTATCAAAACGAAGTTCGACACTGGCAACCCCGACAGGTTTACGTTTGGCAGTCCCAGTAAAAATGACATCCTGCATACTACCGCCGCGCAACTGACGTGCATTGGATTCACCCATCACCCAACGAATAGCATCGATGACATTTGATTTACCGCAACCGTTCGGTCCAACCACCGCAGTACGGTTTGCTTTGAAATGTAATGTAGTACTATCGGCAAAAGATTTAAAGCCTGAAAGTTTTAAACTGCTTAAACGCATACTGCCCTAACTAGCGGCGTGAGCGTCTAGCCCAAGCCAATTCAATCTGTTTCATACGTGTCAGAGATTCCAACACAAGGTTACGTAAGTGTCGACAAAAATCTTCCATAAATAAAGCGGCTTGTTGTGATTTTCGGATCAAAATAGCATCAATCACTAACTTAAACAGGGTAAAAGATTCCTGTAATTCACGACGTGAAGTATTTAAGGTTAAAAAGTAGCTACGACGTAACGAAGGCAACAGTTCTTTATAAAATTGCATTAAATAGGGATTGGCCACCATATCATGCTGATCTGCTAAATATTTAAAAATCGAATCGTAGAATTTTTCAATGTCCCCAGCACGTACAAATTCAACCAGTTGATCTAATAAGGTCTGTAGCTGTTCAGTCTCGTTAACTCTCCAAGTCTCACTAATTCGTTGCACAATATGCCCAAGTACCATCACACTGGTATCAAACAAAGCTTTAACTTGTTGAGCTGACATTTCAGAAACAATTGCACCACGTCTTGGGAAAATTTCAATTAAATAAGTACGTTCTAGTAGTAGCAAAGCCTCACGAACAGAACCTCGACTCACATCTAATTCTTTCGCAATGCGCAGCTCCTGAATACGTTCGCCTTCAACCAGCTCGCCGCTAATAATTTGTTCACTAATGTATTTTGCAATCTGTTCAGAAAGACTATCAGCCTCTTCGAGATTCATGATCCCCTCGCTATCGTTGTTATACGCATATTCCAATGCTATTTGCGCTTTTTTGTTTTAACTGATCTCACGGCATAAATTCTATATCATTGTCTAACAATTTTATTGCTTTTTAAGTCAATTGAAAGATAAAAACAATATTTTAAGGAAATATTTGGTTAAAAATTTAAATTCCTTATGTTTAAGATCAATGAGTTAAGCTTACGAAATTGCGCTAACCGAATATCTGAAAATTAATTTATTTACCAAAAATTTATTGATATTAATCACATAAAACAATATATTCCACAAACATAAGCACGTTTTTATTAATTTTACTGAATTGCTCAGCAATTATGAGTAGCATTATGAGTCTTCATCAAGCTGTTAATATCGCAATTTTTGGGCTCAGTCTCAGAACATTGAATGAATTAAAAGAACATGTACAAACTGCTATTCCTAGTCATATCCAAGTCAATTGGAGCAATATTGCTGAACCACATCTCGATATTTTGATGATCAATCATATCTTTTTTGATTCACCGAATATCAAAAGCTTAATCCAAAATAACCATATTAATGTTCTACAAATTGCCAATAATGCTGATAAAAATAGTTCAATCGAAGATGACATTCTATATCTACCATTGAATCATCTTCACTCACTACATCAATGGCTAAATGAGCGCTTAGCTAAAAATGCTGCGATAGAGAAAGTATCCCCACCTCAAGCAACCAATACTACAATTCATCGGAAACAAATCGGGGAAGTTCTACAAGAAATCCTCAATCCTAAAAATGGCAAAATTCAGTTGTTTGATCACAATGGTTTAATTGCAATTGCAGACCCTCGTAACGAATGGGTTTGGCAAAATCCGATGCTACAAACATTACATACAGATCCAAGCTTAAACTACACCTACGCCACACAAAATGACCAACTTTGGATCACAGAGACTCCACAACAAGATTTAAAACAATGGTTATGGAATTTACTTTGGGCATCAAAAGATTTTAATGAACTTTGCCCCCCCTCTGCATCAAGTTTCTATTTAGAGATTTGGCCACAACCAATAAATAAAATTGAGCGCCAAGATATTTTACGTATGGCTGCTTGTTTTGCTAAAGGGGCTGAAATTTCAGTTGTAGCCAGCCAATTAAAATTACCTGAACAGCGTGTCAAACAATTTGTTGCAGCAAGTTTAGGTGCAAATTACGGCAAAATTATCAAAGATCATCAAGCCAACTATCATCCGCAAAATAATCAAAATATGACTGAACAAAATTTCATGAAAAAATTGTTTGGTCGATTACGTAACCGTTTAGGCTTCTAACCTAGGATAACTCTATGATTATACAACAATATAAAATTGTCTTTGGTGGAACTATGGGGTCAGGTAAATCCAGTGCGATAAAGGCCCTCTCGGAAATTGATGTACTCAGCACCGAGGCTTTAAATACTGATCTTGAATCGCATGAAAAAATGCTCACCACTGTCGGTATCGATTACGGTGAGATTACTTTAGATGATGGCGTTAAAGTCGGGTTATACGGGACGCCTGGACAAGAACGTTTTGAGTTTATTTGGGCTGTAATTTGCAAAGGTGCAATTGGTACGATTGTCATGATTGACCACGCCACAGAAAATCCACTACTCGATCTAGCTCAGTATGTAGAAGCGTTCAAACCATTTGGCAATAATATTGTGATTGCGATTACTCATATTGATCAAAAACCAGAAAGAACGCTTTCGATGTACCGAGATTGGCTTGCAACACAAGGCGTTAATTATCCTCTGTTTTTCATCGATGCACGGCAACAGGATGATGTTTTGCTATTGGTAGAGACGCTGATCGCAAATATTGAAGTACATTATGGGCTGATAACTTAAATTAAACCTTTATAAATAAAGTAGCAGCCAACAACAACTAATAAGCCTGCAAAAGATTTTTTTAACATCGTAGATGATAAGCGATGTGCTACTTTTGCTCCCAGTTTAGCGGTAATAAAGCTCATTGCGCTAATACCAAGAAAAGCATAAATATGAACATAACCAATCGTATTTGGCACATTAATTTGTTCTTTTGCACCAAACCACATAAATCCGATTGCACCAGCAATCGCAATCGGCAATCCACACGCCGCTGAAGTTGCCACCGCCTTTTGCATCACCACACCATGACGGTTCAAATAAGGTACCGTTAGGCTACCACCACCGATCCCAAATATCGCAGATGCCACTCCAATTCCACCACCAGCAATAAACTGTAATGGTGCAGATGGTAAGTGGCGATTTGGATCAATAACAGCATGCGCTCCGCTAAACATTTTGTAAGACATCCACACTGCAAATACACCAATAATTAACTGTAAATGCTGCCCAGAGAGTAAATCCGCCACACCTGCACCGAAGAAAGACCCCAAAACCAAACCTGGTGCTAAATTACGAAATACATTCCACAAGACAGCACCTTTTTTATGGTGAGCAGTCACAGAACTAATTGATGTTACAATAATTGTAGCTAGAGATGTCCCCACAGCTATATGCATGATCACATTCGGGTCATAATGCATTTGAGTAAAGACAATATATAAAATTGGTACAATAATTAATCCACCGCCAACACCAAACAAACCTGCAGTAAATCCAGCAATTGCGCCAATCAGCAAATATATGATTAACTCCATAAACACATGACCACTCTACTTATAAAACAATGGAAGATTTAGCAACTCGCCAGCTTCAGCAATTACTTAATGCAAAAAATCAATTTCCTGAAATCGTGTTGCTCAAAACGACGACAACATCGACAAATGATGATATGCGTGAAATTGCACAAAAAGGCATTAGCTCAGGATTAGTTTGCAGTGCACAGCAAACACAAGGTCGAGGTCAGCACCAACGGCAATGGTCTTCTCCTGAAGGTAATATTTATTTAAGCACACTGATTCAAACCAAAACAGCTTTAGATGGTCGTCTTGCCCTAGAGGTTGCACTCAACATCCTACAAATGCCAAGCTTACAAGGTCTAGGTTTACAAATTAAATGGCCAAATGATTTATATAGTGCCCAAGGCAAATGGGGAGGTATTCTGGTTGAACCGCTCTCCCCTCATCAAGCGATTGTTGGCGTAGGCATTAACTTGAACACACCCCCTGTAGAAAATGCGGATCAGCCAATTACCTCTCTGACGATGCTCGGTTTAGCTCATACTGATCGTTTAACACTGATTGCTGAACTGTACACTGCGATTCAACAGGCTTCTCAATGGTTTGAACATGGCAGTTATAATTTAGCTGAACGCTTTAACCATCATGCAATATGGCTCAATCAACAAGTTGAGTTTGAACATGCGCAAGGTAAGCTTCAAGGGCGTTTTCAAGGCATCTCCAATGATGGTGCTGTACTCATTAAAACCGATCATGTTCAAGCCTTCTATCAAGGCCGTTTACGCCTCGCACCCATTTAAGGAGTGATCATTTTATGAAAAGTCTATGGTTGGATATTGGTAATACCCGTTTAAAGTATTGGATTACCGAAAATGATCAAGTGCTTGAACATGCTGCCGAATTACACTTACAGTCACCTGCCGATTTACTCTTAGGTTTAATTCAACATTTTAGACATCAAAATTTAAGTCAGGTTGGAATTTCATCTGTTTTAGATACAGAAAATAATCAACGTATTCAAATGATCCTCGATATTTTGGAAATTCCAATTATCTTCGCTCAGGTACATGCTAATTATGCAGGACTTCGTTGTGGTTATGATGTTCCAAGTCAACTCGGGATTGATCGTTGGTTACAGGTCTTAGCAATTTCAAAACCTGATCAAAACTTTTGTGTGATTGGCTGTGGTACAGCGCTGACCATCGATTTAGTAGAAGGGTTACAACATTTAGGCGGTTATATTCTGCCAAATTTATATTTGCAACGAGATTCACTCATTCAAAATACCAAAGGTATTAAAATTCCTGACTCTGCATTCGATAATCTGAAACCAGGACACAACACCGTTGATGCTGTGCATCACGGTATCTTGCTAGGTCTAATTAGTACCATTGATCAAATTATGCAACAATCACCTAAACACCTGATTTTAACAGGTGGAGATGCCGATATATTCGCCAAATTTCTGCAACATCATCAGCCTTTGATTGAATCTGATCTATTACTTAAAGGACTAAAAAATTACGTTCAACTTAAGTCAGCATTAACCAATGTTTGAAGTATCTGGAACAACTGAGGAAACATTGAATATCCATCTTCAGTACGGAAATGCCCTGCCTGAACAGCTTCAATCAGTTGGGCATTCAGTAAATTTGAAAATTTAAAAGTCAAAGGCACTGGGACAATAGGATCATTCGTAGAAAAGAAAACGAGACGTCTTTTAACATTGGCTCGGATTACGCCACTGGTAAAATTTGAATGCTTGATGAATTCATCATATTCAGGAAATTTGGGTATAGGCTCATTAAAAGCAGCAATAAATAGGCATGCTTTCAACTGAGTTTGTTGCAGACGCTTTGCTAGAAAGTGAGCCACGGCAATACAAGACAATCCATGGGCAACAACAATACTCTGTTCATTTAAATCTTGTAGTTGTGTTTCTAAACAAGTTTGCCAAATTTCAGCTTCTGGGTGATTCGAATCCGCAAGGAATATTCGTTCAGCGGCAATTCCTTCAGATTTTAATTGTTGTTCTAACCATAAATACCAATGCTGCTCTGGATTTGCATTTTCACAATGTAATATAAATACCTTACCGTTCGAATTATGTGACATATATAACACTTTATAAATATAAAACAAATACTTAAAATTATTGTGTCCCTTATTTATTTATTTTCATATTGATTTTCTGTATTAAATTGATACTTAGATGCACAAGTAAGATTTAACAAAAAAGGCGCAATTTGCGCCTTTTTTAAGTAGCTTTAGGTTATTTCTTTGGTTCATTACTACCAAATAAAGGTCCCATGTTACCGCCACCAAATTGTTTTTGCATATTACCTAATGACTTCAACATTTTGCTCATTCCTGACGGATTCGCAAATTTCTTCATCATTTTCGCCATTTGAGCTTGTTGCTTAATTAATTTATTCACTTCAGCAACGTCCATACCACAACCCGCAGCAATACGTTTTTTACGGCTTGGATTCATCAAATCTGGGTTACGGCGTTCTTTAATGGTCATCGATTGAATAATCGCTTCCATTTTTTTCACTTGCTTTTCAGGATTTGCTTGTGCAATCGCATCTTGAATACCAGAGTTACTCATGCCAGGCAACTTATCCAAGAAGCCCATCATACCGCCCATCTTGCTCATTTGCTCAAATTGCATCAGCATATCTTCAAAGTTGAAGGTTCCGCCTTTCTGCAATTTCTTCGCCATTTTTTCGGCTTTTTCTTTGTCGATTTTGCGTTCAACTTCTTCGACTAAAGAAAGTACGTCACCCATACCTAAGATACGTTGTGCAACACGATCTGGATGGAATGGCTCAAGTGCATCTAGTTTTTCACCGATACCCAAGAACTTGATCGGTTTACCTGTAATCGCACGAACAGAAAGTGCAGCACCACCACGTGCATCACCATCAGTTTTAGTCAGAATAACACCAGTCAAAGCCAGAGCATCGTTAAACGCTTTTGCTGTATTAGCAGCATCCTGACCTGTCATCGCATCGACAACAAACAGAGTCTCTGTTGGCTTAACTGCAGCGTGTAATTCTTTAATCTCATCCATCATGTCTTCATCGACATGCAGACGTCCTGCGGTATCAACAATTAAAACATCAGCAAACTGGATTTTAGCTTGTTCAATCGCACGATTAACAATATCAATTGGCTTTTCAGATGCTTCTGATGGAATGAAACCCACACCAACTTCATTGGATACTGTTTCTAACTGCTTGATTGCGGCTGGACGATAGACGTCAGCAGAAACAGTCATTACTTTTTTCTTTTGGCGCTCTTTCAGAAAACGCGCTAATTTTGCGGCAGTTGTTGTTTTACCCGCACCTTGCAAACCTGCAAGTAAAACCACGACAGGTGGCTTTGCGCTTAAATCTAGAGTCTCATTTGCCTCACCCATCATTTTGGTGAGTTCATCATAGACAATTTTTACAAATGCCTGACCTGGAGAAAGCTGAGTCATGACTTCTTGACCGAGAGCTTCTTCCTTAACCTTCGCGATAAATTCACGAGTTACAGGTAATGCCACATCGGCTTCAAGAAGTGCCATACGTACTTCACGTAAGGTATCTTTAATATTGTCTTCGGTCAGCTGCCCTGAGCCAGTAACATTTCTTAAACTCTGTGTGAGTCGTTCTGTTAAGGTATCAAACATTGCGAAATCCGCTTAAAATGGCTAGTTGCAAAAAAATCTTTCTTAAAATAGAAAATTTATGCGTAAGATGCTATAGGATACTGTAGTTCGAAGCGAATTTACATCTTATATAGTGAATATTATTCAACCCCCTGAAAAAGGTTTGACATGATCAGTCTCCCCTTGGTTTACACAATTTTGGCACTTGTAGCCTATACCAGTTCTTTTTGGTATTTGTTTATACGTTTGATGTCAAAACGTACTCCAAATCTTTGGTGTTATTCGATTATGATTGGTCTAGGGCTACTACTGCATAGTACTGTGCTCTATCAAGATATGATGACACCAATTGGCGTGAATTATGATGTATTTAACCTGATGTCATTCACTTCGGGGCTGATGCTAGCACTCAGTTTAATTTTAAGTTTAATTCGACCAATCTTACCATTAAATTTAATTGGCACTCCTGTTGCCGCAATTGGTTTAATTTTAGGATATGCTTTTAGTCAACCGAACCAAGTGATTGAACAACATAGCTTAGGTTTAGATCTTCATATCATCCTCTCTTTATCAGCTTATGCTGTTTTACTGATGGCAACTATTCATTCCGTATTGCTTTGGTTTCAAGATAGAGAACTTAAGAAGAAACAAAAAAGACGAATTTGGGTTAACCTACTTCCACCATTCCAAGTAATGGAATCGGTACTCTTTGATTTAATTATTACAGGTTTTGGGTTACTCACTGCTGCACTTTTCTTTGGCTTTTTTACAATTGATAACTTCTTTGCTCAGCATCTTGCTCATAAAACCGCTTTTAGTATTATTTCATGGTTTTTATATGGTGCGCTTTTAATTGGGCATTACAAATTTGGCTGGCGCGGACGTAAAGCAATTCGCTTTACCATTACAGGTTTTATCTTACTTGCAATTGGTTTTATCGGTAGTAAGTTTGTTTTAGAAATGATTTTGGGACGTTAATTTCTAGCTTCATAATAAACTAGACAGCCTATCTGAAAATGCGTATAACGCTGTATTCTTTTAATTAGGTAATAATCATCGTGAAACTTGTGCTCGCTCCAATGGAAGGTCTAACTGATCCAATCATGCGTGATGTGCTCACTCATGTTGGCAGTTTTGATTGGTGCGTAACTGAGTTTATTCGTATTACCGATAGTATTCTTCCAGATCATATTTATTATAGTTTTTGTCCTGAACTCAAAAACTCAGGTAAAACTGCGGCTGGCACACCAGTTCATGTTCAATTTCTTGGCAATAATCCAGAAATGTTAGCAGCAAACGCAGCGAAAGTTGTTGAACTCGGTGCTCCAGCAATTGATCTTAACTTTGGTTGTCCCGCTAAAACTGTTAATCGTCATCGTGGCGGTTCTGTTCTATTGGATGAACCTGAGACCGTACACCTCTTAGTTAAAGCTGTTCGTGACGCTGTACCTACACATATACCCGTTTCAGCTAAAATGCGTCTGGGCTATCTAGATGAAAACCACACTTTAGATAATGCACATGCGATAGAAGATGCTGGCGCAAATTGGCTTACCGTACATGCGCGTACTAAAGCAGATGGCTATACCCCACCTGCCTATTGGGAAAAAATTCAGCCAATCGTCGAAGCTTTAGACATCAATGTGATTGCGAATGGTGAGATTTGGAATAATACTCATGCCAAAGCTTGTATAGCGCAGTCAGATTGCCATGATATTATGATTGGTCGCGGGGCTGTTACTACACCTGATTTGACCTTATGTATCCGAGAGAATAGTGATCAAGCTATCCTTTCTTGGTCAGAATTAGTGCAACTCCAGCAACGTTTTTTAAGTGGCCAGTACAAAACTGAAATCGGAATGATCGGTCGTTATAAGCAATGGTTAGGTATGATGACGAAAGCCTATCCTGAAGCTCAAGAGCTTTGGACTAAAGTAAAAAAAGAGAAACAGTTAGAATTAATTATCAGCCATTTAAATACCTGAATTTAAAATTATTAGTTTCATCTTGAATTATATACCAACATTTATGAAAGGTTAGATAGAGAAAACCTCCTTTACTAACCTTGTTTGATTATTTAAATAAAAAATAAATTAAACAATAACAAAACATAAATGATATTAACTAAAAGAGCTATAAACCACTTATTTTCACTTTTAGATCAGTAATATTCGCACCTTTAATTCCCCAATTCCCCATTGAGCCATTCTGTAGGCCATTAAACGTATTAGAATCTAGACTTCCAGTAGGAATCGTATCTCCTAGCCAAAGATTATTTATTGAAGCATCAAATTTTTCAGATTTACCGATATTACCAAAAACAACACTACCTGTTTCCGTTGGATTTGTCCCCGTTTTCCCTTCAATTCCAGCATAAAAACCACTTAAAGAAAAACCAGCGGTTGTATCCGTTGGGTCAGTATCATTGGCAGTCAACTGTAAATTAAATTTAGCGCCAGTATTTCCAGACACTAAATTAATTGAACAACCATCTGGGTTTAAGGTAGTTGGTCCACAAATTGATTTAATCGCACCGCCAAACATCAACATATGACTTTGAGGAGCACTACCCAATTGAAAATTCATTGTTGGCTTATTATTAGGCATGAACTCAATGTCAATATTGCTAGTACGCAATAATTCCTTAATATTCGGCTTTAAAGTCGTACCTGTTGTAAATATAGACTTTCTTACATAGTTTGAAGCATTCATTGTTGAAATAGCATCGATATTTACAGGATCATGCGGTACTAAATAAACTGATAATGGTCGTATACGTATACCATTGACACCACTACCAAATTTAATTGCAATATTCGCAAATGCACCACTATTACCTTTGTCAGTGTCAATAACAGCTTGCAATAACTGTGATGTATTATTCTGAATAGTACCATTAGCATTAAATGTTTGAACGAAATCCACGCCCAGAGTAGGAGTCACAGCATTAGGATTTGCTGCCATAACTAATGCTGCTTGAGTTAACGCGGTTTCACCTTTTTTTGCAAAACCATCGGTATCAATAATAGCTATTTGATTAAAGTCTATTTTTGAAAGTTGCACACCAATATTAAGACCATCTTGCCCAGTTGCAATTGACAAACTTTGATCATCAAGCGGCTGCATTGCCATCGTAAATGGCGTAAATAACAATAATAATGTGAAACATCCTAATTTTTTGTTTTTTCCCATTGCCCTGATCCATAGACAAATGCTTAAAATATGTTCACTAGATTAACATAGTTTGAACAAATCACAACATAAAACCGATAGCTGATAAAATAAAGCTGACTTCCGCAATACAAACAAAAATCAGCTTCCTATTTACTTACTACTTACTAGTTGGCGGCGTAAGACTGATGTATTTTCCTCTAACGATACCTTCAGCATCCACAGATACATACGCGCGAGTTGTAACAGCATCTTTAACTAAAGTTCCCCATGAATACTGTTTAACAGCCCCACCATTAATATTAACCAACGCATAACTCAATGAAGGACTACATCCCATCGCTTGCTGATTTTCTATACTAGTCCAACTTTTACCGATTGAAATATTATTCAATCCAATTTCAGTTGGAGTACACGTTGAAAAAGGCTGTGTGGAGTTTGTATATTCCTTTTCCTGCAATTTGCCCCCAACAAAACCAAATTGATAAGAAATTCCACCGATTGGTAAATTACCATTATCATCCATTAAAACATTTTTCCATGTATAAACAGACTGTAAAGCTGAAGCATCATCAGAAGTAGTATATAACATCTGTAAAGTACCATCACCACACTCAAGTATTGTTCGAACCTGATCATAGGTCATGTTTACGGTTAACTTCTGCCAGTTTTGTATATCTGGAATACATGTCGTTTTAGCATCTTTAAATATAAATTGTTTATACTTTAACAAATTATTTTCTAGCCAAAATATTGCACGATCTTCACTATTACGATCCTGCCTTGCCCATTCTCTAATCGAGAAATAATCAGGAATATTATTATTATCAATACTTTGTGTTAAGACCCCCTCACATCCCATTTCATTTTTAATAGTACTGTAAGAATCCTTAATTTTAATTTTATCCCACTGAGCATAAAAAGGTTGACATGTTGCAACTTCTGGTGGAGATTTTACATAATTTTTTTCTACCAATTTATCATTTGCATCAAACTCAATTGATAAAGTATCGCGGTTAGTGTTAGTCCAAGTGTAATACGACGAGATACGATTATTACTGTTACTAGCACTATAGTTATAAATACCTGAACAGCCTAATTTATTAGAAACATCAATCAATGTTTGCCCTAAAAACAAACGATCTATTACATCTTTGGCAGGTAAACATGTCGTAGTCACATTTGATTTAGTAGGAATAAAAACTTTATTTTTTAATTTTCCATTTAAGTTCTGTACTACAATAGTAGGCTCAAGTAGATTCACTCCCCAAATATGCGTAGTTTGTTTACTATCAGCCGTTTCAACTACAGTAGACTGAAAACTGTTACAACTTAACTTACTGTTGCTTAATGCAAGACTATCATCTATTTGAAGCTGCTTCCATTGCTCGTAACTTACTTGACACGGGGCATTCTGAGTAGGCGTTGGAGTCGGTGTAGGCGTTGGAGTCGGTGTAGGCGTTGGAGTCGGTGTAGGCGTTGGAGTCGGTGTAGGCGTTGGAGTCGGTGTAGGCGTTGGAGTCGGTGTAGGCGTTGATGAGCCACCGCCACCACAACCAGCTAAAACTAACATAGTGGCAAACATCATAATTTGATGTGTTGATTTTCCATTCATTAAATACGTCCTTATATCACCAGTATTTTTGTCAATTCTAATCAATCTATCTCAATTTGACTTTTTTTTTTGTAAATATATGCATCATTTATTTTAGAAATTTTCTAATTAAATTTGTTAAATAATATTTATCAATAACGCTTAACTCTACGAATTTAATTTGCTTCTAATTTCTAATAACTAATTTGCTAACTTACTCTTTTTTATCAGAAGATAAAGCAACTAACTCTGCTACGAGTGCATCAGCTTTCATAACACCTATAGCTTGTCTAATAGAAAACCAACGATAAAGACTAAATTATAAATGATTGCCCATTTTATAGTTTTGAGGATTCTCACAAAATTTACAAGAATATATTTTTCATCAATATACAAAGTTGAGATATTTCCATTTTCTAAATTTTGATATATCCTTGAAAACTCTTCTTTATGGATAACTCCACTTTCCAAAGTAATTTTACGTAAATATCACCCTTCTTTATAAGTATCAAAATAAAAGGAAGATGCAAATTATGTTCTTTTTGTGCAAAACATATCTGTTAGTTTTTCTGTGAAATATTTCTTTCGCACAATTAAATCGATTCAACAAAATTGGAAATAAGAATATCACGATTTTCTAGTATAGATAATGCAGAGAAATAAATATTTTCATCCCTAAAAATATGTTTTACTTTCTGCTGAAAAAATGTGATAAGAATAATCTTTTAAATTATAAAAATTACGACTCTACCCTTTATATAAAAACCTAGTTTATGTGCAACCTCTATCTCTTTAATAAATTCAAGGCGTGGTATTTTTAGTTTTTCTAAAGCAACAACTTCCCTCTCACTCACTCCCACAATTGGAATTTTTTATACCGAAATAACCATGATTTCAACAGAGTGATTGAAAATCTGACGTCAATATAATACTGCGAATCATCGTACCTTCTCTCCGCCAAGAATAAAAAAATGCTGTATACCATATTAATTTAACATTAATTTTTATAATAAAAAAGCGACTATTTATATTAGTCGCTTTTTCTATTATTTTATGAACCTATTAACAGAATTTTAAATTTCCAAAACAGTTCGACACAGGCTGTTGATAATTATTTAACTGCAAGTTCTCCATTACCATAACTGCGCGAGAGCTATCTGCAAGTTTAATATCTCCTAAACCTCTAAATACAGGTGCACCAAATAAAAGCGTAACCGCCGTACCTAAACTAATATCAATATTATTATTTGGTGTATCAGATAAATAATTAGTGATATAAGTTGCAATTTGTGGCAAGACATCATCCATTGGAATATTGTTAGTCGGAACAAGTTTACCAAAGTCAAGTGGATCTTTAAATGATAACCACCAACCTGGTTGTGCAATATCACCTTTATTGAATACAAGATTACTATCCGTATTAGAATAATTATCTGCAACATTAGTAATAGCTTTGGTTGTTCTATTATAAGTAAATGCACTTGAACTACCAGGCCAACGTAACGCTTCTTTTTGCAGTGATAAATAACCGCCACTACTGATTGGAAGATTGTGTACTAAGTTAAAATTTTCTTTTACAGTCGCGTTAACTTTTAAGTTCGTAATATATGAACAATTTGCAGTATTTTTTGCCGCGGCACAGCTAGCCTGACTTCCCCCTGCTCCATCTGCTCCCATAAAAAATACAACACCAGGTACTCCTAGCAAAGACTGATCAAGTGCCATAAATATACCACCACTGTCTCGACCAATAGCAATTGGATCAATAGGTACATCGTTCACAACTAGATTCAACTGTGACATCCGATTACCTGTTACAGCAGTTTGTGGAAACTCAAAACTTACATTTTGTTGTGGTACTAAAATCCCATAGATGCCCTGATTACTTGAGTTTTTACGTAAGTTATCATAAATTTTTTGGTCGTTATTCGAGCTAGCTTTATTCGGATTATTTACCACTCCTGTCATCTGGCTAGGACTTGAAAAAACAGAACGATTATTCCACAAAAGAGTATTAATACGCACATTGGCAAAAATTTGCTCGTCATAGCGTGTACCAAAAATAGAAGGATTGGTTTTTGCATCTACTGGCGTTGGAGCAACTTGTATATAACCACTAAATGTATTAATACCGCCACCCGTAGATTTTTGAGTGGTAGAATTATAATCATTTAAAGTTCCTGCAGATAAATGCCCTAAAATATCTTCCGCACTCAAACGAAAACCAGCAACTTCACGTAGTGCAGCACTCGTTGGATTTTTAATTGCGAATTCAATAAACGGGTTTGTAAGTAATGCACTCGTATTTGCCCTACCTTTCGTCCAGATAGGCGTACCATCTGCAGCTACGCTATCAGCAGGACCACTCAACGATAAATTTTCAATATCAATATCACATTGACCAGTCCCATTGATACCACCACAGCCCAATTGTAGACTACGAATATTGGTATTGAGTTCCATTTTGGCTTCTAAACCCAATTTGTAGTAACCATAATTCAAATAATTGCTTGTACTACCAGCACCACTTCCATCACCAGCACTACCATCAATATTTTTTGGGGCGGTATACGCCATCGAAATTAAAGCTTGCCCTTGAGTAGCAGAAAGCTCATCATCACTCATGGATACCAAACCATTTGCAAAAACGCCTGCTGTATTTATAGATAATAAACAAGATGCTAAAAGCGTTTTTTTCATTCCCTTTTTCATCACTTTTTCCTCTTTATCTATTAATTTCGTGGTTTAAGTGTAAATTCAGAACTAATGCGACCACCAGTCATAACCATCTCACCAAGACGCTGTGCACGATTATTATATGTACCCATCGTAGAGGTATTCCATCCCGCAGGTGGGTCTACAGGTGGGTAAAAGTTAATATCGCGAACCCTCAAGACATTGACTTCTCTTTCAGCAGAACTTTGATCAGAAGCTGGGTTGATATCAAAAGAATAGTTGAATCCAACACTATCTTTATTCACTACGATCGCATTATTAAAAGCCATTAAGCCAGATATTCTATCAAAACCAATAATTGAATCTTCAATTGGATCACTAAGTTGGATCGTACCATCAGTTAACTTATAACGCCCGACAATAGAGAGTCTATTACCATTTGCATTCGAAATTTCATTATTAGGGACCAAACTAAAGTTCATATCACCTAGCATTTTAAGTTTTAAACCAAATAAAACATCATCTTTACTCTTAAGAGAGTTTTTAATATTACTAGCAGCATTTAAGCCAGTGGCTTCTGTCAAATTAGGATTTACATAACTTGGCAAATATCCTGCTGAAATTTCAGCAGCCATTACCATCAATAAATTTTTTAAATCAACATTAACATTACCATTTTCAAATCCCATGCTACCATATCCACGCAATAACATATCAATATTACGTAAACCTATATAATAGTTTCGATCAGCATCAACCACCATAATCGAGGTCGTCTTTGTACCATCATCATTACGCCCCTGAACACTTAGACCAATTGCTAAACCTAAGCGATCAAGATTAGTAACATTTGTCTTAGTTACTGTATTAGTTAAATTATTTAGGTTATAGACTGAACCAGTATATTTAGTTGAATAAACTGCAATATTACTATTCAAGTTGTAATAAGGTAGACCTAATCCCCATTTATTATCTAATCCGCTTCCTACACCCGTAGCAGGGATTGCATTAGCATTTGAAACCCCAGCACTTGAAGTAAAGCGACCACGTTTTGAAACTGCTTGGAATTCACCACCACGGATACCAACAACCAAACTATTTGGAGTCAACCCTGAAGCTATCGAGTTTGTGTCTGCAATTTGCTGCTTGTAATCATTTCCTGTTGTTAAAGTACCACCTGTTCCGCCTAAACGTGCGCTATTTAATACAGCATTATTTGGTAATAATAAATGTCGAGTATTTGCTAAACCCAAGTAAACATTACCACTATCAAAATAAGCACGGTCATTCGAGTTTGACATTAGCGGACTCAGTTTACTGAATTCAAAACCAAAAGTATTTGCACCAGCACCACCAATTTCTAAAGTAGTCGCTTCACCTGCTGATCCAAGATTTGCTCCCAACATCGCATCACCATCATTGGTGAATTCGCCACGTAAACGCACACCTATCCCGGTAGAACCCAACACAGTATCATTACCATCTATGCGCGTTGTAGTAGTTGGATCACCATTATCAGCACTCGTTGCATAACCTAAAATATTTTTAGTCTGATCTTGGCTTTTAGTGTTAATTCCTCGGATTTGTAAATAGCTGTTCACCATGCGTCCACTTGCACCAACACGAATGAGCCCTTTAGCAGAATCAGTCTCATTTGTTCCCGAAGCTAAAGCATAGACAGGATTTGTTGGATCAACATAAGCATCTTTTTTGGTCATCATTTCAATATTTAGACCCGAACTAGTTGCAATACCACTACTATTCTTATAAGTTGCATTCGCACTTTGTGTTGCATCCATATTTGGTATAGACGCTCGAGCAAAATCAATATAACCATAAGTTTCAGATGGTGCCGTTGATTTAGTTGCATTCGCGGTTGCAGAAACTTTATTGGTCTGGAGCATTAAACCTTTTGTAGGATCAACATACATGACACCTTTACCTAAAAAATTAAAATTAAAATTCTTTAAAATAAGTTGATTATAATAGTTAGGTGTATTGTTCGTTAAACCAAAATACATATTAATATTTTGTAAATTCAAACGTAAATCAGATTGTGAATTGGGATCAAATAAACCATTCTTGGTTTGAAAATGGATGTATTGTGGCGAATCAGTTTGAATTGCCACATTACCAATTAATGGATCACAATTACTCGTCGTCTGGTTACAAACTTGAAATCCTTGAACTGAAATAGTAGAGGGCATACTTTCTACTTCAAAATCTAATCCTGCAGTTGCATTCCCCCCATTGATAGTTGTCCCTGTTTGAATTTTATAATTTGTTCCTAATTGATAACTTCCACCTAAGTAATTGTCATTTTTTCGAATTTTCACTGTATTTGCGGTTGCATTTAAAATATTCTCGCCTGTAGGTGTGCCTACTTTATCTTGCCAATACAATTGGTCAAAATCCATTTGCTTATATTCTGTTTGAATATACAAACCATCTTGTGCATTAACAGAACTTAAATCATTGTCTGCCAACTCTTGTAGAGCATACACATTTTGTGAAAGCAGAATACTACTTGCCAATGTTGTTAAAACAAAATAGCGAGTATTGATTGGAATCCTTTTCATCATTTACTTCCTTATTTTTATTTTAACAACGAGGGTGACTATCGCCACAAGAAAATATTTTTATATTTCCCGTCAATGACAAATTACCTGTCATTTTCATGCCTATAAACCCTATTTCTTTATTAGCATCAAATCCTATACCACCATATAAAGTCGCGGGTGTTAAATATCCAGGTATATTTCCAGTCCCCTCTGCTGCTACTGTATCCGTTTCAATTGATAAAGATTCAAAACCAACATTTTTGAATTGAATAGGTTTATTCGGGTCAAAACTTAACTTAATAGCGGCATGTGGTGTAGAAGCATATGTAATATCCTCACCATCTAATCCAATATAAGGAATATCAATCGTTCCTTGAATGCCTTTAAAAACCAACCACTGTTTTTTCCCTGTTGGGGATGGAGTAATTACGCCAGTTGCTGCATTAATCGTATCTTGTGTCCCATCATGATAACGGTTATTTAAAGAAATGCCTAAACGACAAAAACGCAAATCACTACATACAGTTGTATCAAGTATGCTTGCACTTGTGTGATTTAAATTTATTTTTAAAGATAAATCAGCTCCTGCTTGCCCCGTGATCTGTTGCAAGCCAACATCATCTAAACGTTCCATAGAGATAGCAAATGGCGATAGACTCAAACATCCTATTACCATAAACAGTTTGCCTAAAAGGTTTTTATAATTTTTCATATTATGCGTCCTTTATAGCCCTGTGGTTGAAAATTTAAGATGCTGAATCAATAAACCATCTATAGCAACTGAACCAAAGTTATTAGAAACCGTACCACCTGTAGGTTTCATATTATTTAATGTATTTGCAATTGCCTGATTCGTCTGAGGTATTGTCGTTTGAATACCCATGATAATATTATTATAATTTTGACGATACGTCGTTTCATATGGATCTGCACGATTTAGAGAAGAATGTTGTTGTCCTGTTAACGCTGCTTTAGGTGCGACAGCAGCCCATGCTGACCACGCTCCCCAACCAGTGCCGCTCTCACTACGTGTGGCATTCCAAACCTGTGTGTAAACTTTTTCATCATTATAGGCAATGTTATCACCAGCCTTCAACTCTCCTATAGATACACCATAAGAACCAGAACTAGTATCACCTGTTAGCCAATTTAAACCTGTATATGTTTTTCCATTAATAGTTGCGCTATCTGTCTTATTTGTAGCGCCAATTGTAATACTACTGTGTGTTGCAGTAGAACCCTGATAACCATTACTTTCTGTGCCACAAGTATAAATATTACAAGTTGAACCCAAATAACTTACACCACTATCAACCGCTCCAACTCCAGAACTTGGATCGATATATTCATAACGAGTATAGATACGGCGATAAACCTCTTGTTTATTTGGAATACGAGCTAATTCAATAGAAAAGTTATTTCCATCCGTACTAAACATTAATGGTTGATACAGATTACCTAGAACTAAATTAATATTAGGATCATATAAAAATATACCATCTGCATTTTGCACAGGAGAAGTACTTACACCAAAATTTGGAACTACACCTCCTAAAGCTGGAGTGCTATTACCATCATTACTTCCCGTAATTTGCTGTGTGCTAATTCGAAGTACACTTTTGAATGCTGGTGGCGTCCAAGTATTAGTCCCATAGGCTCTGAAACGACGAGTAGTAAAACCCTCCTGTACCAAACAGTGCCCTGCATTTGTACCACCAGTTGGGCCATTTCCATCTTCAGAGGTTACACAAACACCTGTATTTAAAAAATTCCCTGGTTGATCGGGTCTGCTTGGATACCAAAATGGTTCATACGGATCTTTATATGTAGTTGATCGAACTGGCGGACGATAAGAAAGTTGTATACCTGTTGTATTATTTACATTTGCTACATCTGTAGCAGATACCAATGCTGTGTCTGTTCCCGCACTAATTGAACCCGACTTAGAGACAATTGTAGTTGCCGCCGGTACAAAGGATCCACCACGTATTCCTGGTAATGTTCCTCCTCCTTGAGCAGTATATGTAGGCACCCAATCAAGATTTCTAATCTCGCGCGTCACAGTCTGATTTGAAATCACACCTCGAGTTGAATCAGTTGCCCCACTATTTAAACGAACTAAACCTGCTATACCAAAGGTATTATTATATGACGTATTCATTCCATAATTAAATGTTCTTGATTGGTTAGGTACACCATTAATTTTTAAATTAGCAGTGTAGGTTCCTCCTACGTTATTATTTGTACTAGACACACCATTTAAAGTTTGAAATACTTTTATATTAGAACCATTTATACCAAAACCATCCCACACAAATCCTAAACGCAGACGATTTTTCAACTCGTTTGTATTATATGTACCAGTATCTGCTAAGGTTTTATCACGCATAAATGCATCTGCCCAAAATCCCAGTTTGAGATTATAGTCAGCATCGGTAGCAGCAATTGTACCTGTTTTATAAAGTGGCGCTTCTAATGTTAGGTACGTAACATTATTTAATGCACCATTAAAATTTGGGACACTTAAATCATTAAGGGTTTTAATAACCCAAGGATTATCTGCTGTCCCCCATGATGTAATTTTTCGGCCAAAATCAGTTGCATTCGCCGAAGTACCTGCTGCAATCGCACCAAAAGGAACGCCCCAGTCTGTAGCAGTTCGTCCAACACCATAGTCTTTTTTAGATTGAGCAAGCGAAAGCCCGTACAAATACATATCAGCTTTTTGATAGTTCTTAGCTTCTTGAGCAGAAGATAGTGGCCCTACTGGAAGCATGCGGATGTAACCTGCCCCATAAGTCCCTTGACCACTATTGGCTATATCAGCTCCATTTAAACGCAATGAGAAATCTTGCGGTAAAATTGCGATACCTTCACCAGTGGTTTCACTTAAACCATCATCTGATAATTCTTGCAATGCAAAAACTGACTGATTTAGACATAAACCAATCAAAGTCGCCAAAACAGTTTTTTGAAATGATACCGTATGAAGTGTAGTCATCTTGACCTTCCCATTACGCGATGCTCCGCACCATCGTTATTTTTCTAACTTCCTTTCGAGTGATTCCCTAAAAGAGAAATTGTATCCAAACATCACTCAAACACAGGTAAATTTTACCCATATATATTCATTCTTCATTATGCCGATAATTTACACAAATGCAAAATATATTAGGTAAACGTTTTATTTTCCGATGAATGAATTATTGTTTTTAAATAATTTCTTTTAAATATATGTATGAATATTATATCTTTATTCTTTAAATATAAGATTTGTATTGCAACAACCAAAAAACTTTATGATTGTTGCAAAATGTAATTTAGAAATCATGTTTTCGGTAAAGTTACACCTGTTTGACCTTGGTATTTACCACCACGGTCTTTATAAGATGTTTCACAAACTTCATCACTTTCAAAGAACAACATTTGTGCAACACCTTCTCCCGCATAAATACGTGCTGGGAGATTCGTTGTATTTGAAAACTCAAGCGTAACATGACCTTCCCACTCAGGCTCTAGCGGCGTTACATTCACGATAATACCGCAACGGGCATAAGTCGATTTACCTAAACATACCGTTAGGACATTTCGTGGAATACGGAAATATTCAATCGTACGTGCGAGAGCAAATGAGTTCGGTGGAATAATACAAACATCTGATTCGATATCGATAAAACTTCTATCATCAAAATTTTTCGGATCAACAATTGCAGAGTGAACATTGGTAAAAACTTTAAATTCACGCGCACAACGGACGTCATAGCCATAGCTAGACACCCCATAAGAAATCAATTTTTCTCCGTTTTCATCGAAACGAACTTGATTCTCTGCATAAGGTTCAATCATGCCGTGTTTTTCGCTCATTTCACGAATCCAACGATCAGATTTTATTGCCATGACTTTTATCCAAAATCTAAGTTAATGATTGGCGAGTACTTTAACGTAAAACGACATTAATGAAAACAACAGAACCCTGCTACCTAGATGGTTCAAGGCAGCAGAACATTAGAATTAGAGATTAATTAGAGCTGAATAGCTAATAGGAATGGCAAAGCTGATCAGTACAACTGATGCTGTACGCTGTAACTTAGATTGAGATAACCATTTTACTTTATTGGTTGCCAACACAGCGCCAACTGAAATCCAAAATAGTGCAATTGGAAGAATGAGTGCAACAAAGCTACTCATATGCGCAACATAGATTTCTTGCGTTTGCCATGCTGTTGTTGGGAAAATTGCAGAAGCAAATAATAAAGCTTTAGGGTTTAATAATGTCGCACATAACAATTCTCTAGGTCGAATTGTAGGTTGATTTAAAATCACTTCTTGATTTGCTGTACGCCATAATTTAATCGCAAGGAAAATAATATACCCTGCACTTAATAGTTTTAAAAATGTTGGTAATAAAGGTAATGTCGCTGAGACTTTACCAATCAACATTCCCCATGCACTGATCGCAATAATATAACCAATTGCCTCCGCAGGAATCAGCAATAGAGATTTACGCAATCCTACCTGAATACCAGAGGATGCAAGTAAAGTATTGGTTGGGCCAGGAGTGAGCAAAATGGTTATCACTAAACCAATAAAAAACCATGAAATCATTGAATGACCTCACTAAAAGATAAATTTAGATTAATATAGTTGCCAGTTGATAGCAAAATTTTAACTGTAAGCACTTATGACGAGAGCCTATTTAAATAAATGTTTTATCTATATTTTATTAATTACAAGTACACGCTACTCAAGAGTCACATGAGTAAAAACATACGCTAAAATACAACACATATAACGTATTCTAAGTATTCTTATTTTTTAACAAGATAAACTTTGGTGCTATTTTAAGTTTTCAATAAGTAAATAATGTTATTTTATATACATTCGTTCACTTTTTCCTTTCAATGTGCTTCCTCGTTTATGCCTAAGAAATTTTTTAATAAGTGGCTGCCTTCATCAGAGAAAGTTGCTAGTCTAAAATTTATGAGAATTTTTGGTGAACGTACCTTAAATCCACTGCTTTGGTATGTAAACCGCCGTTCGATTGCCAAGGCGATGTTTATTGGAACATTTTGGGGAATTTTACCTGTTCCTTTTCATAGTCTTTTTATTATTTTGACCATCTTATGGTTAGAAGTAAATTTACCGATTGGACTATGCATGGCATGGCTAACCAATCCGCTCACTATCGTTCCAATTCTCTATTTAGGTTTTTGGTTCGGAACTAAAATTTATCATGTGCACATGATCAATAGCGATATGCTATTAGGGGTTTTACACCAAATTATCAATTGGCTTAAGAATTTTGGGCACGGTCATATTGATTTCAGTCTTGCGAAGATTCTCGTATCAGGACTTGTCATTGAAGCAATTTTATTTGCGATTAGTTTTTATTTAATTACACATTTACTTTGGCGTTGGAGCGTAGTGAATGCTTGGAAAAAAAGAAAACAAGTACTGCAATCAAATAATGACATTAAAAAAAGCCTCTAAATGAGAGGCTTTTCAAATTTAGAAAATACGATTTTCATCACGCTGACGTTTTGGCAATTTATCCATTTGTTTTAATACAGCTTGTGCGATATTGATATAGCTTTCCGCCGCGCTATCCTGAGCAAGGACACTTGGCTGACCATTATCTGCATGTTCACGAATTTTTGCGTCTAAAGGTAAACGTCCTAATAAAGGAATATCATATTGCTCAGACAATTGATCTCCTCCGCCTATCCCAAAGATCTGTTCTTCATACCCACAGTTAGAACAAATATGTGTCGACATATTTTCAATAACACCGAGTACAGGAATATTTACTCTGTTAAAGAGTTCGATTCCTTTTACCGCATCCATAAGTGCAACATTTTGCGGCGTCGTGACAATCACAGCACCTGTCACTGGAATACGTTGTGCCAAAGTCAGTTGGATATCACCTGTACCAGGTGGCATATCAATCACTAACACATCTAAATCTGGCCAAAGTGTTTGGTTAAAAAGTTGCATCAATGCACCAGTCGCTTTAGGACCACGCCAAGCCACAGGTGTATTGTGTGCACCAATCAAATGTCCGATTGAAAGCACAGCCATGCCATACGCATCTAAGGGCACAAAATTTTCATTTTCAATTTGTGGAGTACGTCCAGCATTCCCTAACATGGTTGGAATACTTGGACCATAGATATCTGCATCCAAAACACCGACTTTTAGACCGAGTTGTTGCAATGCAAGCGCCAGATTCACTGTGGTGGTTGATTTACCGACCCCACCTTTTCCTGACGATACCAATATTACATTTTGAATACGTGGATGTGCAGCCACATCGCGTTGTTGCGGTGCAGCTTTTTGAATCGGTGGATTATTGGGATCGACTTCCGCTTTAGGCGAAGCATCCATTACAGGTGGTAAATTGCTATTTTCTGCTTTTGGCTTCGATGAGCAGCTATGACCTGCTTCACCATGCGCTGCATGTTTTTGTTGGATAATATGTAAATTTAACTCTTGGATACCGCATTTTTCCAGAGCTTCAGCGAGTTCGTCGTGAATCTGTTGTAAGTGATCTTTTTCTTGAGGAAAAGTATTAATCGTGAGTTGTAAAATCCGACCTTGTACATTCACTTGGCTGATACGATCTTTTAATGCATTTTCAGAATGTGGCAGCACATAATTTTGTAAAACAGTTTGAATTTCATCTTCCTTCACTTCTTGTGCTGGTGAAAAAACAGATTTTAAGGAAGAAAGCCACGACATTTTGTTTACTCCAAAAACAGATGATCAATATATCACTGAGTTTGGCTAGTTTAGCAGTATTGAAGATTGGACGCTCACATCAGAGAAGATAATTGCTCATTTTTTATGAACGTGTTTTCTTCTCTGAGTATAAGCGTGATGTTAAATAGTCATCAAAAGATTAACCTTTGAATTTATTTAATGTATCTGTTGCAGCTTTCTTTAAATCATCCAGTTTATGGCTCGCTTGAGCTTTTAGATCTTCAAGCTTAGCAGTAGCTTCATCTTTTAGTTCAGCAGCTTTTGCTTTGGCATCTTCTAACTTATGGCTTGCTTCTTGTTTTAAATGATCTAATTTCTCTTTGGCTGCATGCTGAGTATCTGCCAATTTTTCTTTCAGCTCATCTGCTTTAGCAGATAAAGCAGCTTTACCCTCACCATACTGATCCGTTGCATTTGTTTTTAAATCATCTAAAGTTTGCTCACCCTTTTGCTTCAACTCATTCGCTTTATCTTTTGCTTGTTGCAGATCAGCTTTCGTTTGATCAAGATCTTTAGCTGCAAAGTTTTTAACGTCTTCGACAGTTTCCTGACCTTTCTGCTTGATGTCATTTCCAAGTTCGCTGACTTTATCTTTGACTTGCTGTAAATCTGTTTTAGTTTGCTCCAAGTCTTTTGATGCAAACTCTTTTAACTGATCAATTTTGTCATTACTCATGTCTTGTTCCTCTTGTTATATCGTAATAAATTACTGTTGCTTTCAATTATAGTTATACAAGATTCTGCGGATATTTGGAGGAATTGCTGCAAATTGAAACAAATGGGATACAGTAGCAGTCAAAGTAAATTTCGAGTCTTTTGTTTATTTTTAGAACCAACACAGCACCACGAAACAAGTATCAACAATGATCAGGCAATCGATCGGATATACTTTCAAGCGATTTAAATCTTCAATTTACTCATCAAGCCCCCTTATGAACGAAAATGAACTTCTAGAAATTCAACATGAACTGCAAGCTCAACAAAAGCGCCTGAATTATATTCTTTCGAGCAAACGAAGAATCCAAAGCATGATTGATTCTTTT
This sequence comes from Acinetobacter sp. SwsAc4, assembly GCF_013391535.1. Taxonomy (NCBI): domain Bacteria; kingdom Pseudomonadati; phylum Pseudomonadota; class Gammaproteobacteria; order Moraxellales; family Moraxellaceae; genus Acinetobacter; species Acinetobacter sp. SwsAc4. The sequence goes on along the minus strand of NZ_JACAXC010000007.1, from coordinate 4,053 downwards.
GAAAGTGATTTAGCTGAGCAACTCCTTCAAGTCATTCATAATGAAAGCAACGATTATGCTGGAATCGCAACAAGTTTGGCACTTTCAATTTGTTGGAAATTTTCAAAAGTTGAATTTCCAAAGACCGTTCATTGGTGCAGTGAATTAAGTATTAGCGATCTACAAGTTAAAGATGAATTTACCGCTGTAATTAAAGCTCAGGCTTGGTTAGGTACTTTAGGAAGTGATGAACTTTGGCAAACACCTTTATTTGCTGAAATTACAGTTGATCCAAAAACCAATCGCTTAAAGAGCTATCACATTCATTTCTTATCAAAAGGAAAAATCATCTCTTTAAGAAAGAACTCTAAGCAAAGCGTAACGGTTAAACAAATGCAGAGTATGTGATCCTATAGGATTAAAAAGATTTCACCGATTCCCTTGTGCAAGTCGCTCTTAAGTCATGTAAAATCATTTGCCTTGTAAATACGAATGAGAGAACAATATCCGTGCGTAAAATTTTAGTCACCAATGCCCTTCCTTATGCCAATGGTCCTATCCATATGGGTCACTTACTCGGTTATATCCAAGCAGATATTTGGGTTCGTGCGATGCGTGCAATGGGTCATGACGTGACTTACGTATGTGCGGATGATGCTCATGGCACAGCGATCATGTTACGTGCTGAAGCGAATGGCATTAGCCCTGAAGCGCAAATTGCCAATGTTCAGAAAGAACACATTCGTGATTTTGATGGTTTTGGTGTGCATTTCGATCATTATGATTCAACTCATAGCGATGCAAACAAAGCACGTGCATCTGAGATTTATATTAAAAACCGTGAAGCAGGCAATATCGCTGTTCGCCCTGTCACACAGTTGTTTGATCCTGAAAAAGGGATGTTCTTGTCTGATCGTTTCATTAAAGGCACGTGCCCGAAATGTAAAGCTGAAGATCAATACGGCGACTCATGTGAAGTCTGCGGTACAACCTATAACGCGACCGAGTTATTAAACCCACGCTCAACATTGAGTGGTGCAACGCCAGTTGAGAAATCATCAGATCACTATTTCTTTAAACTACCGAATTTCTCAGAATACTTACAGAAATGGACACGTGATCAAGGTCGTTTACCTGTTTCGATTGCCAACAAGCTGGATGAATGGTTTGAAGCAGGTTTATCGGATTGGGATATTTCACGTGATGCACCTTATTTCGGTTTTGAAATTCCAGATGCTCCAAACAAATATTTCTATGTTTGGGTAGACGCTCCGATTGGTTATATGTCGAGTTTTGAAAACTACATCAAAACTAAACGTCCTGATCTAAGCTTTGATGACTTCTGGAAAAAAGACAGCGATAAAGAAGTTTATCACTTCATTGGTAAAGACATTGTTTACTTCCATGCACTGTTCTGGCCTGCAATGCTTGAAGGTGCGAACTACCGTACCCCATCTGGTTTATTCGTGAATGGTTTCTTGACAGTGAATGGTCAGAAGATGTCGAAGTCTCGCGGTACATTCATTAAAGCTGAAACTTATTTACAGCACTTGAATCCTGAATATTTACGTTATTACTTTGCTTCTAAGCTTTCTGACAAAGTTGAAGATTCAGATTTGAATTTGGATGACTTCGTACAAAAAGTGAATTCTGACCTTGTCGGTAAAGTAGTGAATATTGCTAGCCGTTGTGCAAAATTCATTAACACCAATTTCAATAATACGCTTTCAAGCACATGCGCTGAACCTGAACTGATTCAAAGCTTTATTGATGCGGGTGATTCAATTGCTCAAGCCTATGAAGCACGTGAATTCTCTGCTGCTATTCGTGAAATCATGGCTCTTGCGGACAAAGCGAATCAATATATTGATGAGAAAAAACCGTGGGCGCTTGCGAAGCAAGAAGGTCAAGAACAAGAAGTTCATGATGTTTGCTCAGTTGGTATCAACTTATTCCGTCAGCTTGCGATTTACTTAGCTCCAGTGCTTCCAACACTTGCGGCTCAAGTTCAGTCTTTCTTACAACTTGAAAGCTTTGACTTTGCATCACGTCAGCAAATCCTCGTTGCACACGAAATTGCACAATTCCAACCACTGATGCAGCGTGTTGATCCTAAAGCAGTTGCTGCAATGGTTGATGCATCTAAAGACTCTTTAGCTGCTGCGGCAGAAGCACCAAAAGTGGAAAAGAAAAAAGAGAAGAAAGCCGAGAAGAAGCCTGAACCTAAAGTGGGTGAAGCTGAAATTATTGGTATTGAAGACTTTATGAAAGTTGACCTACGTGTAGCTGAAGTTTTAGAAGCTGCAACGGTAGAAGGTTCTGATAAATTACTTCAACTCACGTTAAATGTAGGTGAAGCTGAACCACGTAATGTGTTTAGTGGTATTCGTGAGTTTTATCAGCCTGAAGATTTAAAAGGCAAATTAGTGGTGATGGTCGCTAACCTTGCACCTCGTAAAATGCGTTTTGGTATTTCTAACGGTATGGTACTTGCAGCGGGTAATGGCGAAGGTGTTTGGGTGATTTCACCTGAATCTGGCGCTAAAGCTGGTGATAAAGTGTCTTAAGATTTAGATCTGAGATGAGAAAAAGCCTCTACGATGTAGGGGCTTTTTTTATTGGTTTTTAGTTCTCTCTCCTTCTTTAAAAGAGAGGGCTAGGGAGAAGATTTATTAAATCACTGCCCCCACTTTACAATCTAAACTCAATTTTCATTGCGTAGGCATTGCCTTACTTTTGAAAGATCAAAAGTAACAAAAATCTTTTGTTAGCTTGATAATACGTCCATGTATCACAAGCTAACAGCGACATCCATATCGCCTACATCTGAATTAATTTGGTGACGAACTCTGTTTCTTTATTACTTCCAATAATGCAGCTGTCGACTTTAGAACCTCAGCATTCGCTTTAGATTGTTCCTGTATCGAAACTGAGTCCTCTTTAATAGAATCAAAAAGGTTTTGACCAAAATAGCATTTTGCTAAATCAGTCCTAATCTCGTGTTGCTTGTCTTCTGGCAAATGTGCCAAATACTCAGGTAATGCTTCTAATTCCATGAATGTTTGGTGTGCTTGCTCTGAAATTTTTCGATAGAAGCCAATCTGCTTAAAACAGTAAGTAAATAAAGTCGCAATTAAAGCCAGAATTGTTAATTTAATCATTAGAGCATTAGAAACATTTAACGAATCAAAAAAATTGTGTGCAAATAACTGTCCTATAACCAAAGTCACAGATAAACATACTAGTAACATCAGGTACAGTTCATAGACTTCAACAGTTCGCTTATAATCTTTATATTTCTTTTTATAGATTTCTTTTGTTTTTCTCGAGGATGCTTCACCTTTATATAAGTTTAAATCTGATATAAGTTGATCTACTTGATCATTTTTATCATTAAAAATAGGATTAATATCTTTTTCAATGCTTACTTTTAAGTGATTAAAAATAGATTGAGAAGCAAAAAAATACCCTTGAATAATCTTATAATTAGTAATTAATATCTCACAGCCCTCAACCAAATAATAAAAACCACCCTCACCGAAAGTAGGTAATTTTGCTTCGTGAACTACAATAGAATATCCCCTAAAAACACTCTCTAATTTGTCTAATTCTGCAGCGATTGAATCCAAAAAGAATTTTTGGTTTTCACTATCCCAAGTACCTATGTTCTGAAGAATCCGATTACCAATATTTCGACTTTGATAAACATTACCTCGCATAATTCTAGCTATATGAAAGGGATCAGAAACTCTATCCTTTTCATTTTCTTGCATAAACTCTTCCACTATTTTTTCATCAGAATATGTGTCTAATACATTTATAAACTGGTCTAAGTAGTTCTGATATTGCCGTAATTTTTGGTTATATTCTCGCATAGGATGATAAAAGCTTATTGATATTTATAAAATTATACTTTATTTATTCTTTAACGATATGCTAAAAACAATGGCAGAGTAAAACTTGAAGTGCGACATAAACCACCTAATTAATTTAAAGGGTTTATGGAGTATATAAAATTGTCATACCATCATCTTAACTTTGAAGATCGTACTGCATTAATGCTTGAGTCAAGAA
>NZ_JACAXC010000069.1:0-524 GCF_013391535.1 Acinetobacter sp. SwsAc4 | reverse complement strand
TAAAATAGTTTATAAAGTATCTGTGATCAGACGAACTAAACATGCTTCTACAGCAACTTGTACATTACCCATTTATATGGGCTTTCTCATGACAGAACCGAACTCTATTAGCTGCACACAACTTGCCGAGACTTATAATATCTCGCATGATAGTGTAAATCGCTTTCTGGAGCGTGAAGACTACACACCTCACGACCTATATCAAGAAGCAATTCAACATATTGATAATAATAAACTTATAGTCAGTATTGATGATACTGTTTTAGATAAACCATATAGTCAACATATGGACTTGGTTAGCTATTTTTGGTCAGGCAAACACCACCGATCCGTCAAGGGGATTAATCTCATTACCCTGTATGCGACAGATCAGAATGGTCAAAATATTCCAATTAATTTCCGAATTTATGACAAATCTGAGGGTAAAACCAAGAATGATTACTTTATGGATATGTTAAGTGAAGTACTTAGTTGGGGTGCAAAGATTCAATTTATTACAGGTGATAGTTGGTATTCATCGACTG
>NZ_JACAXC010000068.1:0-561 GCF_013391535.1 Acinetobacter sp. SwsAc4 | reverse complement strand
TGATGACGAATCATCGAGAAGATCATTAAGAGAATAGAAGAACAACTTGTGTGGATTTTTACTGATTGATCGATCGAAAATATTTCATTGATTGAATGGTAGAAATTTCTCGAAGTTTATTTGAGCGAATTTTTAGTCAGAAAATTGATGAGCCAGATTTAGTACTTTTAGTAAAGTACAAATGATTTTAAACTGAAGAGTTTGATCATGGCTCAGATTGAACGCTGGCGGCAGGCTTAACACATGCAAGTCGAGCGGGGTGAGGTGCTTCGGTACTGATCCTAGCGGCGGACGGGTGAGTAATGCTTAGGAATCTGCCATTTAGTGGGGGACAACATTCCGAAAGGAATGCTAATACCGCATACGTCCTACGGGAGAAAGCAGGGGATCTTCGGACCTTGCGCTAAATGATGAGCCTAAGTCGGATTAGCTAGTTGGTGGGGTAAAGGCCTACCAAGGCGACGATCTGTAGCGGGTCTGAGAGGATGATCCGCCACACTGGGACTGAGACACGGCCCAGACTCCTACGGGAGGCAGCAGTGGGGAATATTGGACAATGGG
>NZ_JACAXC010000067.1:0-836 GCF_013391535.1 Acinetobacter sp. SwsAc4 | reverse complement strand
AAGGGAATCTCAATTGATTTCTTTTCCTAAGGGTACTGAGATGTTTCACTTCCCCTCGTTCGCTTCATAAGCCTATGTATTCAGCTTATGATACCCGCCTTATAGCGGGTGGGTTCCCCCATTCAGACATCTCCGGATCACAGGGTATTTGCCGCCTCCCCGGAGCTTTTCGCAGGCTATCACGTCTTTCATCGCCTCTGACTGCCAAGGCATCCACCACATGCACTTAATTACTTGACTATACAACCCCAAACAGTCGTTAACACATACAAGTGAGTGTTAGCGCTGCAAACTTAATTGCTACTATTCGTTGTCTGTGAATTTAATCACCATACAGCTTCAATCTAAATTCATATACCAAAACGCTTGATTCAGTGTTTTTGCTAGTTCTCATTTCATTCAAATTAAACATCGGAATGTTTAAATCAAAGAATGAGTGAACAATTTATTTCAGACTCAAATTCTAATCTGTTAATGATTAACTACCGCCTCGTCAGCGAGTAGTAAACTGTGATAAATCACAGAGATTAATAAGCCAGTCAACTTGGACTGTATTCACTAAACTCTATAATCTATTTTAGCTCGTACTCCGTAAAGTACGTGGTGGAGACTAGGAGAGTCGAACTCCTGACCTCCTGCGTGCAAAGCAGGCGCTCTACCAACTAAGCTAAGTCCCCAGCTTATCACTTAATGAACGACATATCTTTTTATCTAGCAGCTTGTGATTATTCATCACTTCGTCAGTAGTGGTGGGTCTGACAAGACTTGAACTTGTGACCCCACGCTTATCAAGCGTGTGCTCTAACCAACTGAGCTACAGACCCTCAGATACATCT
>NZ_JACAXC010000066.1:0-871 GCF_013391535.1 Acinetobacter sp. SwsAc4 | reverse complement strand
TGACGATCGGTAAGAATCCACAACAAGTTGTTCTTCGAAGATGTATCTGAGGGTCTGTAGCTCAGTTGGTTAGAGCACACGCTTGATAAGCGTGGGGTCACAAGTTCAAGTCTTGTCAGACCCACCAAATCTGAAAGATATATCGTTCATTAAATGATAAGCTGGGGACTTAGCTTAGTTGGTAGAGCGCCTGCTTTGCACGCAGGAGGTCAGGAGTTCGACTCTCCTAGTCTCCACCACGAATTAAATGAAATATTTAATTCAAAGCTAAAGTAAATTATAGAAATTAATAAATGTCCAAATAAATCAAAAGAGATTTTGATTTGAGTTTATTAACTTCTGTGATTTATCACAGTTTACTACTCGCTGACGAGGCGGTAGTTAATCATTAACAGATTAGAATTTGAGTCTGAAATAAATTGTTCACTCATTCAATAACAAAGCAAGAGGAAGTAATTCTTTGAGCTGAGTTGTTAGAAATGAGAACTAGCAAAAACACTGAATCAAGCGTTTTGGTATATGAATTTAGATTGAAGCTGTACGGTGATTAAGTTCACGAAACAACAAGCTGTATGAGTAAATGAGAAATCATGAGCTCTGTTGCTACACCCACTTGTAGGTGTAACGACTGTTTGGGGTTGTATAGTCAAGTAATTAAGTGCATGTGGTGGATGCCTTGGCAGTCAGAGGCGATGAAAGACGTAATAGCCTGCGATAAGCTCCGGGGAGGCGGCAAATATCCTTTGATCCGGAGATTTCTGAATGGGGGAACCCACCCGCTATAAGGCGGGTATCATAAGCTGAATACATAGGCTTATGAAGCGAACGAGGGGAAGTGAAACATCTCAGTACCCTTAGGAAAAGAAATCAA
>NZ_JACAXC010000065.1:0-992 GCF_013391535.1 Acinetobacter sp. SwsAc4 | reverse complement strand
GGCAGAGTAAAACTTGAAGTGCGACATAAACCACCTAATTAATTTAAAGGGTTTATGGAGTATATAAAATTGTCATACCATCATCTTAACTTTGAAGATCGTACTGCATTAATGCTTGAGTCAAGAAAAGAAGGCTTTTCAGCCAGAAAATTTGCTGAACTCATTAAAAGACATCCTAGTACGATCTATCGTGAGCTTAAAAGAAATAGCATCAATGACGTTTATCAAGCTCGATATGCTTCTGATAACACCTTCGCTAGACGTAGACGTGGTCACAGAAAACTCAAAATCGATTCAATCCTCTGGAAATTTATTGTTGAAGCGATCCGTTGTTTATGGTCTCCTCAGCAAATAGCAAAGCGTTTAAAGACATTTCCTGATTTGGATCAAACAATGAATGTAAGCCATACAACGATTTATTCAACGATACGAGCATTACCAAAGGGTGAGTTGAAAAAAGACTTATTATCCTGTCTACGTCATGAAAATAAAAAGCGAAAAGCTAACGGTGAACCTAAAAAAGATTCTATATTACAGGATATTAAAACTATTCATGAGCGCCCAGCCGAAGTTCAAGAAAGAAAAATACCGGGTCATTGGGAAGCTGATTTAATTAAAGGTAAAGACAATAAAAGTTCGATAGCAACACTTATTGAACGAAATACACGGCTCTGTATCTTGGCAACATTACCTGATGCAAAGGCAGAATCAGTGCGCAAGGCTTTAACTGAAGCTCTGAAATATTTACCTGCAGAACTGCGTAAAACGTTGACCTATGACCGTGGACGTGAGATGTCAGAACATAAAATACTCGAAGAAGATTTAGGCATAGATGTATATTTCTGTGACCCACATTCACCCTGGCAAAAAGGCACATGCGAAAATATGAATGGTTTAATTAGGCAATATTTACCTAAAGGGATTGATTTAAATCAGGCAGATCAGCATTATTTAAATCAAGTTGCCATGTCACTGAATACTCGTCCTAGAAA
>NZ_JACAXC010000064.1:0-1179 GCF_013391535.1 Acinetobacter sp. SwsAc4 | reverse complement strand
AAGTTTGAACGTAATAAACCACACGTAAACGTGGGTACAATTGGTCACGTTGACCATGGTAAAACAACTTTAACTGCTGCGATTGCAACTATCTGTGCAAAAACTTACGGCGGTGAAGCGAAAGATTACTCACAAATCGACTCAGCTCCTGAAGAAAAAGCACGTGGTATTACAATTAATACTTCACACGTAGAATACGATTCTCCAATCCGTCACTACGCTCACGTAGACTGCCCGGGCCACGCCGATTATGTTAAAAACATGATTACTGGTGCTGCTCAGATGGACGGCGCGATCCTTGTGTGTGCTGCGACTGATGGTCCAATGCCACAAACTCGTGAACACATCCTTCTTTCACGTCAGGTTGGTGTACCTTACATCATCGTATTCTTAAACAAGTGCGACCTTGTTGATGATGAAGAATTGCTTGAATTAGTAGAAATGGAAGTTCGTGAACTTCTTTCTACTTATGACTTCCCAGGTGATGACACTCCAATCATCCGTGGTTCAGCGCTTCAAGCATTGAACGGCAATGATGGCGAATATGGTGAGAAATCAGTTCTTGCACTTGTTGAAGCGCTTGACTCTTACATCCCAGAACCAGAGCGTGCAATCGATAAAGCATTCTTAATGCCAATCGAAGATGTATTCTCTATCTCTGGTCGTGGTACGGTTGTAACTGGTCGTGTTGAATCTGGTATCGTTAAAGTTGGCGAATCAGTTGAAATCGTTGGTATCCGTGACACAGTTGTAACGACTGTAACTGGCGTAGAAATGTTCCGTAAACTTCTTGACGAAGGTCGTGCGGGCGAGAACTGTGGTGTTCTTCTACGTGGTACTAAGCGTGAAGACGTACAACGTGGTCAAGTACTTGCTAAACCAGGTACAATCAAGCCACACACTAAATTCGATGCGGAAGTATATGTACTTTCTAAAGAAGAAGGTGGTCGTCATACTCCATTCCTTAACGGTTACCGTCCACAGTTCTACTTCCGTACAACTGACGTAACTGGCGCAATCAAGTTACAAGAAGGCGTAGAAATGGTTATGCCTGGTGACAACGTTGAGATGTCAGTAGAGTTGATCCACCCGATCGCAATGGACCCAGGTCTACGTTTTGCGATCCGTGAAGGTGGTCGTACTGTAGGTGCGGGTGTTGTTGCTAAAGTAACTGCATAA
>NZ_JACAXC010000062.1:0-1826 GCF_013391535.1 Acinetobacter sp. SwsAc4 | reverse complement strand
TCATGAGAAAGCCCATATAAATGGGTAATGTACAAGTTGCTGTAGAAGCATGTTTAGTTCGTCTGATCACAGATACTTTATAAACTATTTTAATACTTTTTTGAATCCGTCAATGCGTAAGTCCTAAGGATTTTCGATAGAAGGAGATATTTTACTTACACATAAAGCAACGATTGGAAATGTCGCTAAAGTTCCTGAGTTAGAAACACCTTATATTATGCTAACGCCTCAGGTAACTTATTATAGAATTTTAGACCAAGAAAAATTACTAGCTGACTTTATGAAAAGTAATTTTGAATCAGTTACTTTTCAAAATGACTTAATAGCTCTCTGTACTGGTGCAACTCGGTTATATATAGGTATCTCTGAACAAAGAAAGTTGCAATTTTCTTATCCATCTAAACCCGAACAAACCAAAATCGCCTCTTTTCTTTCCGCAGTCGATGAAAAGATTAGCCAACTCACTCAAAAACATGAGCTACTCAGCCAGTATAAACAAGGCATGATGCAAAAGCTGTTTAGTCAGCAACTTCGTTTTAAAGCGGATGATGGTAGCGAGTTTGGGGAGTGGGAAACAAAATCAATAAAAGACGTTGCTGATGTAAAAGGTGGTAAACGTATTCCGAAAGGTTATGCGCTGGTTAATGAGAATACAGGACATCCATATATTACTGTGAGTGATATGAATCGTTCTTATAGTATTGATAGCACAAATATTAGGTATGTTCCTCTTGAAGTAGTAGACACTATTAAACGTTATACGATTACCGATAAAGATATATTCATTTCAGTTGCAGGAACATTAGGAATCATTGGTAAAATTCCGACTGAATTTAATGGTGCTAATTTAACAGAGAATGCTGATAAGCTTACTAATTTAAAATGCCATCAAAATTTTCTTATCTATTTATTGGATAGCGGTTATTTATCTGAATTGATCGAAAGTACAGCAACCACAAGTGCACAACCAAAGTTAGCTTTATACGCAATTGAGCAATTGGAAATACACATACCTTGCTTAGAAGAACAAACCAAAATCGCTAATTTCTTATCGAGTATTGACCAAAAAATTGAAGTGGTGGCACAGCAAATTGAACAAACCAAACAATGGAAAAAAGGCTTGTTGCAGCAGATGTTTGTGTAGGTGAAACAGATGACCGATTACTTTCAAAATCTTGTATTGCAATTGCTCCAAGAACCCAGTGAGCAAGAATGGTTAGAGTTTAAAGAAAACTACCATAGTGCCGAAGAAATTGGAGAGCGTATTTCTGCCCTATCCAACGGCGCATGTTTATGTAATAAACGGAATGGGTATTTAATTTTTGGAATTAAAGACCATGATCAGAGTATTGTCGGTACAACATTTGACCCTAAAAAACAAAAAGCTAAAGGCAATGAAGATTTAGAGTTTTGGTTACTGACACGCTTAAACCCACGTATTGACTTTAAAATCCATGAGCTGGAGATTGAGGGTAAACATCTCGTTTTATTTGAAATTCCAGCGACTAGCGGCTCACCAGTGAGCTTTCTACATGAAGCCTATATCCGTATTGGGAGTTATACCAAAAAACTTAAAGACTATCCCGATAAAGCCAAGAAAATATGGCAAAGCATGGAAACCGATTGGAGTGCTGAAATCTGTCCCGATGCGACATTACAAGATTTAGACCCGATTGCGATTGCTACAGCCCGACAGCTTTTTATCCATTGGAGCGTAAAACCTCGGGGTTTAGCCCGAGGATATAAGCGACTGGCGTAAGCCATACGACATGAAATGTCGTTTTAAATACTTTTGCTATAATCACTATTAAGAAAAATACGGTTAA
>NZ_JACAXC010000061.1:0-1985 GCF_013391535.1 Acinetobacter sp. SwsAc4 | reverse complement strand
TTTTTTTGCGTTGGTGCACTGTCTATAACTGTCTTTAAATCCATAAATAGGTGTCCACTTATTGGTTAGTGGACACTATCGGGGGATTGATCCACTAAAAATAGTGGTGATTCACTGGAGGCTTACGATTTTAAAAACTATTTACCTGTTAAAGATGCTCAAATCTAATGTGAACTAAGCTTTAAGGCTTTGCTTTTTTCAATACTAAAGCCTTAAACCTAATTTCCCAAAATTTTCTATGAAACCTTAAAATGTGTAGATAATGCAGTTTTATTCTTATCGGTTGAGTATCTAAAAAATTTTTGCAATAAACTAAGATAAGGAATCAGAAAGTACACATGCGCTTTATCTATGGTTGAATAAGTCACACCTAATTAATGTTTCTGTTTAAAGGCTTCTAGGGTTAACCAGCCGTTTGCGGAATGCCTTTTGACCCGATTGTAATAAATCTCAATATAGTCAAACAAGACAGCATTCGCCTCTTTTCGAGTGGCAAACACACTACCATGTATCACATGACCTTTCAGAGTATGATAGAAGCTTTCTGTCACTGCATTATCCCAACATGAGCAGTGCACTGCGCAAAGCTGCGTGACATACTTTGAATACAGTTATTCGTTAAAAAAGCATTTAGCCATTTTTACATCTCCAAAGTTAGCATGAAGTTAGCTTTAGAGGGACTATGTGTACATTATTTTGGCTAGGGTCACTTATGGATTGGCATCTTGGTTAATCATTCTATATATGCAAATAAGAGTATATAAGCCGTTCAAACAGAATGTGTATCTCCCTTTACAACCTAGATAACGAAGTTATTCAATCTTCATAATACATCGCACGCTTCTTTGAAAATTTCTCAAGTTGCTTCAGAAAACCTTCAAAGTAATTCTTCTCCTTATCTTCAGTACGGTAGCCTGCATATAATGTGCGTCTCAATCCTTGCGGCGACACACAGTCTAAACGACGGCTGACAACCCATCCCTTTTGTTCATATTCATTAACGACCCAATCAGGTAAAGCAGCAATACCACGCCCACTGGCAACCAACTGAATTAACATCTGCGTTAAATCAGTCGTTCGAATATGCTTAGGTTGAATATTTGCTGGAATGAATAAATGCGCCATGATATCTAAACGATGTTTATCAACTGGATAAGTAATCAACGTTTGTTCAGCCAAATCTTCAACTAGGATTATTTCTTTACGCACCAATGGATGTGTCGTTGAGAGTACTAACCGTGACTCGTATTCAAAAATCGGAAAGTATTCAATCCCTTTGAGTGCAATTGGATCAGCAGTGATTAATAAATCAAACTCGGCATTTTGCAATAATTCATGCGGATTAGACTCAAAACCCGCTGCAAAATCTAAATCGACATCTGGATATTGCTGGCGATATTGATTTAATAAAGGCATCAGCCAGTCAAAACAACTATGACATTCAGATGAAAAAATAATTCTCCCCGTTTGTCCATGCACGATACGAGTAATATCCGTTTGTGCTATCTGAACCTGAGGCAACACATCATCTGCTAGTCGAAGCAATCGCTCGCCGACATTGGAAAAACTTACTGGACGACTACGGCGATTAACAACTTCTACACCATACCAATGATCAAGTTCTTTTAATTGATGCGAAATTGCTGAAGGAGTTAGGCATAGATCTGTCGCAGCAGCAACCAATGAACCATGCTCACGTAGTGCAATTAATGTTTTTAAATGACGAAGTTCTAACACAACGATCACCACAATTGAATTTAATTCATCTTATCATGTTATTCATGAGTGTGTCTCACTATGAATTTTATTTTATTATTGTTTATGCTTCCATACCATCTCGATTCGATTTAACTCAAGGCTCTTTGTACACGACAAAAAAAGACAACTCATTGAAATAATGGCATAATACTTGTTTTCTGACGACGAATATGATGACACATTTCAATGAGTTACATCTCATCTTAAACAAATATCTAAAGTGGAAC
>NZ_JACAXC010000060.1:0-2182 GCF_013391535.1 Acinetobacter sp. SwsAc4 | reverse complement strand
CTAATAAAAATATCTCCATCGAAAATAAAGTATAAAAATTCAAAAACCATTTAATAAAGTATCAATAGAGTTAAAATACATATAGCTTAATTTTAATTTTAAAGAGGAATACAAGAAATAATTTCTTGTATTCCTGTTATAAGATTGGGAGAACCAAGTTGATAATTTCACCCATTTCTTTGGATCTATTAATTTAAGTTTCGACTTTACTTATTTGAGCTTAGCCATTTGGTCGAGTCACAATCGGGAAAATTGAATCTGGACGTTTAAACATTGCAAAGAATTTTCCAATTTTCAGTGGATTACCTTTGACTTTACTGTCTTTAGAAAGCAGGACTTTTACCCCTTCTATTTGACCTGTAATCATTTTTAGATATAAGGGCTTGGTTAAGGTTAATGTAGGGCAATCCAATGCCAAATCTTTACTTTCATCATAACGCTTAAACTGCATGACTGAGTTTTCAACCCATAATGAAAAATGCTCTTTGGTATCCGACAAAACCAGATTGATACACTGGTTTTCATTTTTTAAATTTTCCACATCTAAATTTGTCGCCATAGCTTCAAGAAATCTTTCAGTTGGTGTATGAATCAATAAATCACTCGGATCAGAAGTATTTTGTAGGGGTACATTATTTTGTAGCTCTTGAGCGCCCACCAAAAAGAAATTACGCCAAGTTGAAGCCTCAGCAGCATAGCCCAATTGACGATAAGTATTCGCCAATAAGTCTTTTGCTTGTTGGTTTTGAGGGTTATTCAACACAATATGTTTTAAAATCTCGGCAGCCCATCTATAGTCAGCTTGAGCGTAGGCATCCCGCGCATTTTTCAATGCATTGTTCTCCCCACCTGCTAACTCAATATATTTTTTTGCAACAGCTTTAGGGGGTAATGGATCTAAATTGGAAGGATGGGCATCGAACCATCCCATATAATATTGGTATACTGCTTTTACATTATGTTTTAGGGTTCCATAATAGCCATGAGCATATAGTTTTTGATCAAGTGCCGCTGGAAGCTTAATTTTTTCGGCAATTTCAGCGCCATTAAAACCAGAGTTCATATATCTCACCGTCTGATCATGCGTGAACTTATAAACATCTCGCTGGGTTTTAATAAAATCTTGAATATTGTCATTGCCCCAGACAGGCCAATGATGCTGTGCAATCAATACATCGGATGCTTTGGCATGCTGCATTGCTTGGTCTAGATAGCCCACCCATTTTAAGGCATCACGGACTTTAGCACCCCGAAGGGTATAAAGATTATGCATGGTATGAGATAGAATTTCTGCGCCGTTATAAAGTTTCAATGATGGGATAGAGAACGTTAATTCTGCTGGTGCTTCTGAACCCGGCACGTTATAAAACACAAAATCCAAGCCATCAACCGTCATTTTCTGTTCTGGTTGAGTGATCAGTTGTGTAGGCTCAAGGATGCCCATTTTTCCCACAGCAACAGCCTTACCTAAACCTGTATCCACCAATCCTTCCGCATTTTTAGGTAGAAAAGTTCCATACATATAAGTCGCACGACGTATCATGGCTGAACCTGCCATCACATTTTCACTGGTCGCTTCTTCCATAAAGCCTTTTGGCGCAATAATTGGAGTTTTTCTAGCGTTAATTTCTTCGCTAGAAAGAACGCCTAATGCACCACCAAAATGATCGATATGGCTATGGGTAAAGATAATGGCTGAAATTTTTTGCTCACCTAAATGCTGTCTAGCAAATTTAAGTGCTGCTTCAGCCGTTTCTTTAGAGGTTAATGTATCCACAATAATCCAGCCAGTATCACCCTGAATGATGGTCATATTTGCCAAATCAAAACCACGAATTTGCCAAACTCGATCTGTTACTTTAAATAGCCCAACATTGTTGTTTAATTTTGCTTGTCGCCATAGAGTGGGATTAACGGTATTTGGTGCTTGATCTTGTAAAAAACTAAATGCATCAAAATCCCAGATAACATTGCCTTTCTCACTTTTAATTTGACCTGTTGGCTTGGCAATAAAGCCCTTTTGAGCCTGATTAAACTCAGTCATATCCTCTAAGTTATACTTCGCCTTATATGTATTATTTGATTCAATGACCGCTTTTTCTACTACAGTATTTGCTGCAAAAACAGAAAATGGCAGAATAAGCATCAATGAAACTGTTAAAAACTTAATTTTCATCTTCTT